>DYJG01000432.1 GCA_020723225.1 Desulfobacca acetoxidans
CGATTTCGGGCTGAGCAATGACCTGGAAAAGAAGGAATTGACCCTGACCTTTCTGCTTCGCCAGAAGGCCGTGCACCCTCAACCCGAGGCCTTGGAAGAGGTTTTTGCCTTGGAGGGCATCAAACGGGTGGATTTGAAATAGCAAAAATCCCGGTGGAGGCAGCAGCGGCTGCCTCCACCGGGCCCCTCTCCTCCCCGCCGGTTAACCTCTTTATCCGGCTAGAATCTTTATTTCTCTTCCGTTTACTTCACAATCTTCGGCACGCCGGAGAACACTCCCACCTTGCTGGCCGACGGGTTCATATCCTGATAATCCTTTTGAAAAGGTTCGGGAATGCTGGTTTTATCAGTGCTGAAGGTGTTACTGTTTGTGGGTTCAATCGTCGCATAACATTTTTTACGGCAACTGGTATCCAATGTCTGATCGCCGGTCGTGCAATCGCTGGGGCAAATTACCGCGGTGATATCCGCGCTAACGAATCCCTGGGTATAAACCGCGGGCGAAGTGTAGGCTGCGCAGGCATGGGCCTGGGTGACGCCGGGGAGAAGCCTGGATGCCAGTTTGAAGAAGGAATCCTGGGGCACAGCCGAGGTCACCGGGGTGGTTTTATAGACCGGCAGGGTCACCCGCCATTTGCCGTTTGCGTCTTTGTAGGTGTTATACCTGGTTTTCAGGAGATTATAGTTGTTTTTGATATTGGAGCCCCATTGCCATTCGCTGATGGGCCAGAGCCTGTCTCCCACTTTCTTCTGGGGAAATTTGAGCCCGCCGCTGACTCCCGGCCCTTTGATATACTTTTGCAGTTGCGTCAGGCTGAGCTCCGACTGGGTGGGCACTATGAAGGTGGCCCGGGTGGTGTCCAGGCTGCTGCCCCCTCTGTCATAGAAATAGTAAGTCTTGGGCAGCGCGGCATAGGCCGGTGCGGGTCCGATCTTATCCAGAATCCGCTGGATACTGGTGAATTGAATCGGGTTGTCGGTCGTCCCACCGCCGGCGGCCCATTCAGAAGGCACGGCAATGGGGGGGTCGATGGAACTGGTGCCCGCCAGCCCCATACAGGCCACGGCTTCGACGTGGGACTCCTGCTCATTCCCGGCCCCCATGACATTGCCTAGGAAAGTGGTCACTTTGGGGTTACTCTCCGTGCCGTCTCTATGCACCCTCACCCGCACTGCGTTCACCTGCGTGCTGTTCGGAGGGACGGCAGTGGCGGGGCAGCCGTCGGCCGAGAAAGTTTTAGTGCTCAAGTCAAAGAGGCCAATGGTCACATCGGCGTCGGTAATCTTGATGCCGTCGGCTACTCCGAAGGAATAATTCTTCTTGGCGCAATCTTTGGCAGCTTGGACCGCGGCGACGCAATTAATTGTGGCCGCCCCGCCGCTGCCACCCTGGACCAACTGCTTGACCGCGGCCAGGGCCGCGGAGTCCGCCACGTTCTGCAGTTCGTTCCGCACCATGTAGAGCTGGCCGAGATCTATCCCCAAGGCCATAAAGCCGATGAACGCCAGTAAGCCCAAGGCGACAATGGGAGCAACGGCCCCCTTTTCTCCCGACGTACCGAAAAGAAACCTGAATCTTTTCATGAACCTTCCTCCTTTTATTTCTCCCAGCCCTGGGCCGGTAATGGGTTTGCCGATGCTTATCCGTGTTCCGGTTACTCTTAAAAATGATTGTTTACAAGTTTAAAAAGGTCGCAATACCACAACAATCAATATCGTTAAGCGAGGAGTGTCACCACTCCCTGGCCATGGTGCACTTGGCTTCCAAATAGATGGTGTTGCCGATCCCCCCCGCCCCGGCGAATAAATCCTGGACTTTATGCAGCATCATCAAATTTACCGGGATATTTTGCAGCGTTACCGTTAGCCGCGGCGGCGTCGCAGTAGTGTCCCAGGTGAAGGTGCAATTGCTGCTGGTCAAAGTGATGGGAGCGCCGGCCGCATCCTTGATATTCAGATTCCTTAGGTAATCCTGCATCCTGCTGCGGACCTGGGTATCGGTAAATCTCTCCCCCGATGTTCCGGCCTGGACCTTGGCCCGGGCGCCCTCCCTGGCGGCGTTGGTCAGGACCTCCTTTTCCCAAAAAAGAAAGCCCAGGTCGATGACGCCGGCCAGAATCAACAGGAAAAGGGGCAGTACAATCGCCAACTCCACGATGACCGCACCCCTTTCGCTCCGTAACCCTGGATGGCGTTTAATCGCCGCCACGATCGACCTCATCCGCTTGCATCAGAGAACCCCGGAGGGGTTGTGCCATTAGAGCCGTCCGCGTCTCCGGACCTCGCGATCTGACAAATTAAAAGGGGGCGACCGAAGCCGCACCCCTGGTAGACAGAATGCCTCTGCGCAGACAGCATGCCTGTGCATTTCGGCAATCCCGCTACCTTGGCCCGGGGGCTGTAGGCCGGAGACTTTGCGTCCTACCCTTTCGGAGTAGTTTGCCATTATCGTTGCTGGTAACGATCCGCTACTTTACTGTCGCTTTCTGTATCCTCTTTGATTGTTTCTCCGGAGCTGCTCCGGAATTCAAAAGGGGCCGACCGAGGTCGCACCCCTGGGATAGACAAGAATGCCTTGGCGCAGACAAAAAGCCTTTGCATTTCGGCAATCCCGCTACCCTGGCCCGAGGGGGGCTGTAGGCCGGAGACTTTGCGTCCTACCCTTTCGGAGTAGTTTGCCATTATCGATGCTCGGGAAAATGGACTTCTTTGTGTGATTAATCGGCATGATTCCGGAGATCTTTAATTCCGGCGCGTTTGGGAATGCCTTCGTTGCCGGGACCCGGGTTCCGGGAAGCTAAAGGAACCCATTCAGGCAAGATCAGCAATATTCTTGAAAAACTTGGATGGGATATTCTTTCGTCAACCTGGCCGCCAGCAGGTAATGGGTGTCCCATGCTTCGTCCTTGGTTTCAGTGGGCACTACCAATGCCGGCTTGGACCAGCTTTTCGGGAGATAGAAAAAATTGGCCTCGAAGATGGCGGTCTCGA
>DYJG01000433.1:0-1811 GCA_020723225.1 Desulfobacca acetoxidans
GGTGATTTCCACCATGTCTCACCGCACAATCAGCACGCTGCACGGCGCGTGGCGGCTCACTTTTTCGGCGGTGGTGCCCAGGAACTTGGCCCAGACCCCGGAAAGGCCGCTGTGGCCTACCAGGATCAGGTCGAAATTCCCTTCCTGGGCCACTTCCACGATGGTTTGGGCCGGATGGCCCGGGCGCATGAGGGTCTTGGGCTTCACGCCCCCGGCCTGGGCCTGGGCCTGGGCTCCCAGCAGCAGCTCGCCGTATTGCTGATCCGCGAATTCCTTCTCTTCCTGAACCTCGTCGATGGTGCCGCTGAAACGGGGCAGGCGCTCCTGCACCACCAGGACGGTGAGTTCGGCATGATGAATCTTCGTCAGGTTAATCCCCGCGTCCAGGGCCCGGGCGGCGCCCTCCGAGCCGTCATAGGCCAACAAAATCTTCTTAAACATCGCTTACCTCCTGCTCCGCAAGTTCCAAGTTGAGACCTCTGCGAAAATCCTCCCATTTGTCATTCTGAGGGAGCGGAGCGACCGAAGAATCTGGTTTTTGGCGGCAAGGTTTTTCCCGGCGGTGCCGATGATTACCAGCAGACTGGATATCCTTTCCCCCAAAAGACAGATTCTTCACTCCGCTTCGCTCCGTTCAGAATGACATTTTAAGATTTTCGCAGAGGTCTAAAGTTCCTGGTTCCAAGTTCCAAGTTAAAGAAACACGCAATACCCTATCTGAAGCCTCAGATTTGGTTTTGAAGCAGGCTCTATGGCCATCAGGCCGGCCGATAAACTTTTCTCCGGGCCAGGTCCCTGGAGATCCGGAACATCAAGGGAACCGCGCCAAGCTGGGCTGCCATGGAAAAGGCGATTAAATACCTCAGGGAAATATCATACAGCCAGCCCATGCACGCGCTCCCCAGGAACCAGAACAGGCCGAAGCCGGCGTGAAACAAGCCGTAGCCGGTGGCCCGGCGCTCTTTGGGGACCATTTCCGCCAGCGCCGCCTTGATGACCGATTCCTGGGCCCCCATGCCGACGCCCCAGAGCACCATGCCCGCCAGGGCGTAGTTAAAGCCCCCGAGAAAGACCAGGGGGGCGAAAAAGATGGAGAACAGCGGAATCACCGCCAGGAATCTCATGCCCAGGCGGTCATAGAGCCTCCCCAGGACCAAGGCCGCGGCCGCGTCCACCCCCATGGCAGTTGCGTACAACAGGGGAATCCAGGTCGGCGGAACCGCGCCGGTCCTGCCGAAATGGTAGGCGATGAGGGGGAAATCGGCATAACCCATGCCGATCAGCCCTGCGGCGGCGATATAGAGCCAGTAGGGACGGCTGAACCCCCCAGCGTCCGTTTGGGGAGCGACCGGCTCCAGATGCTGGGGGTGCGGATAGCGGCGGGCGGCCAACCCCAGCACCGCCAAGGCCAGGAGCGCCGGAACCAGCAAAGCGGCGAAGCCCGTCCGGTAGCCGCCGTTAAGATATAACACCCCGGCCACCACAAGCGGCCCCGCCACCGCGCCCACCTGGTCCATGGCCTCATGAAAACCGAAGCCCCAGCCCCGGCCCACGGTGGAGACGGCGTGAGACAGCATGGCGTCCCGGGCCGGAGTGCGGATGGCCTTGCCTAGGCGTTCCGCCAGCAGCAGCAGGGCCGCGGCCTCCCAGCGCCAGGCCAGGGCCAGCAGGGGGATGGCGAACAGGTTGATGCCGTAGCCCGCCAGGGTGATGGGCCAATATTTCCCCGTGCGGTCGGTGAGGTAGCCGGCCAGCAGGCGCAGGGCGTAGCCGATAAATTCCCCCAGCCCGGCCACCACCCCCACCACCAC
>DYJG01000433.1:1911-2991 GCA_020723225.1 Desulfobacca acetoxidans
GCCCACTTCCCGGGGCTGGAACCAGATCTGGGCAATCACCGTGGGAATCACCGCGGAGGCGATGACCGCGGTCACCAGGATGGAGTACTGCGCCTGGTCGATATAGCCGTAGTTGAGCCCAAACAGCGCCGAGATGCTGCCGAAGGTGAGACCCGTGGCCATCAGCAGGGTGGTGTAATTGCTCTCCCTAACCGGCATTTTAAAGACCCGGCACAGCGGCCAGACGCCGGCGATCTTCGCCACCATCTTGACCAGGAAAAGAACCACCAGCAAAGAAAAACCGGCAATCAACGCCTTTAAAGAGACCAGGGTCCCCGCCTTGAGAAAGAAAAAGGGAGTAAGCAGGGCAAAGACGATGGAGCGCATGCGGAAGACCAGCACTTTATTATGGGTGAACAGCCCCGCCAGCACCATGCCGAAAAGATACGCGGGCAGCACCGCTTCGCTCCGGGCGGTCACCGCCAGGGCCCCCAGGACGCAGAGCACCAGAAAGATGAACTTTATCTCCGGCTCGCTCACCCGGCCCCCCCATTTGACAAAGAACCAGCGGCTGAGGGCGGGGAGCCGCCACATGGCTACCAACGTTACGGCCGCAAAAATGATGAGCCAATAGTCGTATTGGGCAAAGATCAGCCCCAGGGCCAGCACTGTGCCCAGGTCGGTGACAAAACAGGCGCCCAGGATGAGTTTGCCCAATTCCGTTTCATTCAGGCCCGTCTCCACCATCACCGCGTAGACCACGGCCATGGAGGTGGTGGACAGGGCGATGCCCGCGATCTGGGCCGCCTGCAGGTTCCAGCCGCTGATATAGTAGGCATAGGCCATGGCCCCCAGGAAGGGAAAAAGAAAAGAGATAAACCCAATGGCCAGGGTGGGAATGAGCTGGCGGCGGAAGGACTCGGGTTCGATCTCCGCTCCGGCCAGAAAAGTGAGGACCACGGACGCGAAACCCGCAAGGAAGTTGATCCAGGCATTGGGCTGAAAGATGGCGCTCCCCAGGTAAGAGCCCAGGTTGCCGGCCACGAACCCCAGGGAAATCTCCACCAGGGCCACGGAAATGCCGATGCGGATGGATATGAG
>DYJG01000434.1 GCA_020723225.1 Desulfobacca acetoxidans
ATCCCCAGGCGGAAACCGATGGGATGTACTTTCTGGCCCAAGCTGCCTCCTAAAAACCGTTTTCCGTTTTTCGTTTTCCGTTTTTCGTTAAAAGAAAAGTTCAGAACCCGTTATTATTTCTTTTTCGGCTGTGGCGTTTTTGCCTTCCCTGTCTTTTCGTCCAGGACTACGGTGATATGGCTGCTCCGTTTCAGAATCCGGTTGACCCGGCCCATGGCCCGGGGCATGAACCGTTTGAGTACCGGGCCGCCGTCCACCTGGATGCCTTTAATGAACAGGGTGTCCACGTCCACCTGGGACCGCTGTTCGGCGTTGGCCACCGCGGCCTCCAGCACTTTGCGCAACACCCGGGCCCCCCGCTGGGGCAGGAACCGGAGCACGGCCAGGGCTTCATCCGCCATTTTGCCGGATATCTCCCGGGCCACCAGCCGCACCTTAAAAGGAGAGATGCGGATAAACCGGGCGCGAGCCTTGATCTCCATTATTTCTTACCCACTTTCGTCTTGCGGTCCCCGGCATGGCCCCCGAAATGGCGGGTGGGCGCGAATTCCCCCAACTTATGGCCCACCATGTTTTCGGTGACATAAACCGGGATGAATTTCTTGCCGTTATGGACCGCCAGGGTGATGCCGATAAAATCCGGAGTGATGGTGGAGCGCCGGGACCAGGTCTTGATCACCCGGCGATCCTGGGCCTCCTTGGCCATGAGCACCTTGGCCTGGAGGCTGTCCTGCACGTAAGGTCCCTTTTTCAGTGAACGGGCCACGGTTTCTCCCTCTATTTCTTCGACCGGTGCTTGATGATATAGCGGTCGCTGTCCTTCGGTTTCCTGGTCTTAAAACCCTTGGTGGGCACGCCCCAGGGGGTCACCGGATGGCGGCCGCCGGAGCTCTTGCCCTCGCCGCCGCCCATGGGATGGTCCACCGGGTTCATGGCCACGCCCCGCACGTGGGGACGTTTGCCCAGCCAGCGGCGGCGTCCCGCCTTGCCCAGGGAGATGTTCTCCTGAAGCACGTTCCCCAACTGGCCGATGGTGGCCCGGCAGTCCAAAGGCACCACCCGCACCTCGCCGGACGGCAGCTTCAGATGGGCCTGCTTGCCTTCCTTGGCCATCAACTGCGCGGCCGCGCCCGCGGCCCGGGCCATCTGCCCGCCCTTCCCGGGCTTCAGCTCCACGTTGTGCACCATGGTGCCCGCCGGGATATTTTTGAGCGGCAGGGAATTACCCGGTTTGATGTCCGCTTCCGCGGAGGAGACCACCGTGTCCCCCACCTGCAGTTCCTGGGGGGCCAGGATGTAGCGCTTTTCCCCGTCCAGGTAATGGAGCAGGGCGATGCGCACCGTGCGGTTGGGGTCGTATTCGATGGAGGCCACTTTAGCCGGCACTTCCAGCTTGTTGCGCTTGAAATCGATGATCCGGTAGCGCCGCTTGTGCCCCCCGCCCCGGTGCCGGGTGGTGACCCGGCCGTAGCTGTTCCGTCCCCCCGATTTTTTCAGGGGCCTGACCAGACTCTTCTCCGGTTCGCTGCGGGTGATTTCGGCAAAATCCGAAGCCGTCTGGAACCGCCGCCCGGGAGAAGTCGGTTTTCTGGATATGAGCGCCATTTCTTTTACCTTATGGTATTCAGCCTTTCTCTCTATTCCCTGTCTATCAGGGAGGGTGAAAAGGGGAAGAGGGGAAAGGGGGAAAAGGAAAAACCTGAAGATGTTGTTTATTTTTCCCTTTTCGCCTTTTCGCCTTTTTCCCTTTTAACCTTTCAAGCCAGAACCTTATCGAGAATTTCCACCGCGGAACGCACTAGCTGAGGACATACCTTGGTGAACAGCCCTTTTTGTTCCGCTTCCTTAATCCCAGCCGGGGTGCCCATATCGGTTCCCAGCAAGGCGGAACAGTCGATATGCCCGTGTTTGGCTTTAAACTCCTTAACAAATCCGGCCACGCGGCTAAAAGTCTCTTTATCCGCCTGGGGATCGTTGTCCCGGGTTTTGCCGTACTTCATGCCGATGACCAAAAAGGCCCCGGTGACCGCGCCGCATTCCGAACCCATGCCCATGCCCCCGGCCAACGGTGCGGCGATGCGCCGGGCCGTCTTTACGGACATGCCCAGGGAGGGGGCGTAAGTCTCCAAGACCGCCTGGGAGCAATTCATGGACTTTAAAAAACGCTGCGCCGCATGTTCCGGACGGTTTTGGGGACCGGCAGCAGCCTGCGCCAGGGATACGGGCCAGGCCAACCCCTGAACCCCCATGGCCACCCCCGCGGCGGCCGACAACTTAAGAAAATCACGACGGCGGCACTGAGCTTTGCCTTGATTCTCTTTATTGTCTCGGTCTGCCATCGTCTTTTATCGTTTCCGGTTTTCGGTTTTCAGTTTTCGGTTAAGAAACTAATCCCTAACCCCTAATCCCTAACCCCTGCTCCTACATACCTTCAAAGCCGGCGATTTTTTCGCCCGGCGCCAGGGTGACAATGGCCTTCTTCCAAGACGGGCGCACTCCTTCGTGCTTGCCCAGGCGCTTCTTTTTACCCTGCATCTGCATGGTGTTCACCGCCAGGACCTTGACCTTGAAGAGCTCTTCCACGGCCTTGCGGATCTCGATCTTGTTGGCCTTCACCGCCACCCGGAAGGTCACCTTGTTGCCCGCCTCTTTCAGCATGTGGGTCTTTTCCGTGATGATGGAGCCTTTGATCAGGTTGTGATATGCCTTCATGATCCCAACCTCGCTTCGATCTGGGCCAGGGACGTCTTCAGCATCACCAGGTGCTCATACTTCAGGATGTCATAGACGTTCAAGCCCGCGGGCAGCATCACCTGGATATGGGGCACGTTCCGGGCCGACAGTTCCAGGGCCTGGTGGGCCTCCGGCGCAATAATCAGGGCCTTGGCCACTTCCAGGTTGCGCAGCACCTGGACAAAATCCTTGGTCTTGGGAGTAGAGTGGGGGTATTCGTCCAGCACCAGCAGTTGCCCGGCCTGAAGCTTGCTG
>DYJG01000435.1 GCA_020723225.1 Desulfobacca acetoxidans
TAGACCCTATTTATCTTTAAAAGTTACGATTTACTAATCTGTTTAGATTAAATTTATTTTAAACGAAAAAAAGAAAAATGAAAAACCAAAAACGGTCTCACTTATTATGGCGTTCGGCTAGATAAGCCTCGGCAGCAAACGCGGCGATGGCGCCGTCGCCCACCGCGGTGGAGATTTGCCTTAAAAGTTTGTTACGAACATCACCGGCTGCAAAAATCCCCGGGACAGAGGTGGCCATGTTGGCGTCGGTGAAAACAAAACCCCATTCATCCAGGGACAGGCGGCCCTGGAGCCAGGCGGTGTTGGGGGTGATGCCCACAAAAATGAATACCCCGGCTAGCGGCAAAGACGACACTTCCCCGGTTTTCACGTTCTTCAGTTTTAAGGCCTCCACCGCCTGCTTGCCCTGGATTTCCTCCACCACCGTGTCCCAATGAATCTCCACTTTCCCCTTTTTTTCCTGGGCAAAGACCTGTTCTTGGAGGAATTTTTCTCCCCGTAGGGCGTCCCGGCGATGGATCAGGTGGATTTTCGAGGCAAAGCGGCAGAGAAACAGGGTGTCGGTGAGCGCGGTGTCGCCGCCTCCCACCACGGCGATGGTCTCCCCCCGGTACAGGGCCCCGTCGCAGGTGGCGCAGTAGCTGACCCCTTTGCCGGTGAGGGCCTTTTCTCCGGGAACCCCCAGGTTCCGGTAACGGGCGCCGCTGGCGATGATCACCGCTCCGGCCCGCAGCTCCTCCCCTTCCAGGCGCAGCCGGTGGCCGTCCGCCTCCGGTTCCAGGCTTAAGACTTCCCCGCTGCGGAATTCCAGGCCGAACCGTTCGGCCTGCTTACGCATCCGGTCGCTGAGCTCGAAGCCGGAGATGCCCTCCGGAAATCCGGGGTAATTCTCCACCAGGTCGGTGGTCATGACTTGGCCGCCGTGGATGAGTTTTTCCAGCAACAGGGTTTTCAGACGGGCCCGGCCCGCGTAAATGCCGGCGGTAAGGCCGGCGGGGCCGGCCCCCACGATGACGATGTCATAATTCGACACGGGCATGCCGATCCATAGGATTAGAGGGCTTTTTTCAGAGCGTTTTCTATCAGGGAGCGGGAAACCGCGCCGGTGATCTGCTCCATCACCTGTCCGCCCTTAAAAATGATCAGGGTGGGAATGGCCCGGATTCCGTATTTGGCGGGAGTTTTCGCATTTTCATCCACGTTCATTTTGGCCACTTTCACTTTACCCTGATAGTCCCGGGCCAGTTCTTCCACCACCGGGGCGATGGCCCGGCAGGGGCCGCACCAGGCCGCCCAGAAATCAACCATCGCGGGAATATCGGATTTCAGGATTTCTTCTTCAAAAGTGGCGTCGCTAACCTGGAGAGGTTCAGAGGACATCATTCCCTCCTGAGCTGAAATGGGCGCTACATTAATAATTTTTAACCGTTTCCCCCGGGGTTGTCAATCTCTTTTCCTCAAGGGGCTCGGTGGCACAGCCTTTCCAGGCTGTGCCGAATAAGGTTTGATAAATTGTAGTATTTTTGCTAACTTTTCTTTCATAAGCAATAAATGGCCACAAATTGAGGTACCATGAACTCGCAGGTCCAAACCGTTTTGTCGGAGTTGCAAAGGCGCCTAGCCGCGCTTTACGGCCCCCGCCTCAAGCAGTTGCTGCTCTATGGTTCCACCGCCCGAGGCGAGGCAGAACCCGGATCGGACCTGGATGTCTTGGTGGTCTTGGAAGGACCGGTGGACGCCGGCGGGGAAATAGAACGCACCGGAGACATCGTCGCGGACCTGAGCCTGGCCCATGACGTGGTCATTGCCTGCGTCTTCATGGACCAGGAGCGGTTTTTACACCGGCAGGGGCCTTTTTTACGGAACGTGCGGCGGGAGGGGATACCCCTGTGACGCAGGACCAAGAAGAGCTGCTGGAGAAGGCCAAGGAAAGTCTGGAGGCCGCGCGGTTGTTGCTTGCAGGAGGATTTCCGGGGTTCGCAACCTCCCGAGCCTATTACTCCATGTTTTACGTAGCCCAAGCTTTTTTGGAAGGCGAAGGCTTAGCCTTCTCCAAACATTCTGCGGTCATTGCCGCCTTTGGCAAGCACCTAGTAAAGTCAGGGAAGGTTCCAGCAGAATTTCACCGCTATTTGCTGGATGCCTTGGAAGCCCGACATGAGGGTGATTACGCCCCGATTTCCAGTATCACCGAAGAGGTAGCCGGAGAGCAGGTGGAGCGAGCGGAAAAATTCTTAGAATTGGCTGAAGCATTAATTGGCCAAAAGATATTGCCATCCTAAAGTTGCTTCTGTTTCACCAAACGATAATAGTCCTGTGTCGATCCTCCTTCTACTTTTCCCTCTGATACTAGCTCTCCGAGAATGTCCATTAATGCACTATATATCTTGCTATCATATGGATCCATCTTAAGTTCAGATAGTATACCATATTCGCTATTCTCTTTTCTAGATAGTACAGCGAGAACACGGCTCCTAAGTGAAGTGCGAATATTTAATTCTTCTCTTAGAAGATCAAGTTGTCTTTTTAGCTCTTCTTTCTCTGTTTCCATTTTTTGAAGATTTCCACGTAATCCTAAATAATTATTCTCTAATTGGCGCGAACGTATCTTGAGTTGAGGAACATCCATTCTAAGAAAAATAAAAACTAATGATAATATTATGACAAAAATAACTATAAGGTCTATGGGTACACTTATGGGAATCAATAATTTTTGGGCTAATCCAATTTCAAAGACATACCGATCAATAAAAACGACTATGGCACATATGGCGCCAATTGCTGAAAGCACCTTTAGGGATGGGGGGGAATGCAGCATCGTTTTACTTATTAATAAGGGTAGGGTGCGCTGTGCGCACCCTACAGAATGTTAACGGGAATCCAAACCTAAACCCCGTCTTTTCTCTTCCACATGATTGATAATCAACGCCACGGCCTTCCCCGGGTCCGGCTCCACCGCGAATTTGGCCCCCAGGTGGGCTTCCAG
>DYJG01000436.1 GCA_020723225.1 Desulfobacca acetoxidans
GGGCCGCCGGGTGAAGCCGCCTGCGTCACGCCACCAGGTGTTAAACCGGGAAGCTGGGACCCCGAAGGGATTGCGAGTCTTGCGCACATTGGCGGCCAGGAGGTCGATGATGTCTTTCGGATTGAACATCTCAAGCCCTCCTCGCCTGCGCCACCACGTAACGGCGCAGCCCCAGGATGAGTTCCCCGGGGCCGGCCTGCCGGGGACAGGTACGGGTGCAGAGCCCGCAGTGGAGGCAGCGCCAGAGGTCGTTAGCCTGCTCCAGAATCTTTTGTTTTGCCCCCACCTGCACGTAGCGGATCATCTTCCGGGGAAAATGCTCGAAGAGCAAGGGGCAAATGGCCGCGCAAGTGCCGCAGTTGAAGCACTCCAGGGCCGTATCCACCCCATAGGCCTGTAGCTCTTCGGCAAAATCAGGGTTTACCAGGGCCATGTTAAATACCGTTTTCCGTTTCCCGTTTTTCGTTTTCCGTTAAAAGAATTAAGATTATCAATGAATTATCACCTGAAAGAGAAATCGGTATAATCCTCTTTTCCCGGTGGCATTCTTAGTCCGCCGGGGCCGGCTCCTTTTCCGGAGCCGGGGGTTGACCCAGGCGGTAACGGTAATAGCTCCCGGCCTTGGGCCCTTCCAGGATTTCTCCATATTTTTTCAAAGTGGCCACGTACCAGAAGACGTCAGCCGCCGGCAGGCCGGTGGCCGCGGCCAGCTCGGGAACGGTCAGCTCCGCAGCGGCCAGGGCTTCTTTGATGGCTTTAACCGCCCGGCGCTGCTCTTTCATGCGCCCGGTGGCCGCGGCGATCTGCTCTTTCCGGGCCGCCCTGAGCTTCTTCAGGGCTTCTTTTCCCGAATCTATTTCAACCGATGTATTCATCAGAAACAATCATCTCCACCATGGCCTCAAACTGCCTCAAGGTCCAGCCCTGGACGTTGATGGCGTTTTCCGGGCAGACCGCGACGCAGGCCCCGCAGCCCATGCACAGGACCGGGTTGACCCGGGCGCGCCTGACTTTTTGCCCCGCCGCCTCCATCTCCACCAGGCTCAAAGCCCCGTCCGCCAGGCAGGCCTCCACGCAGGCCCCTGTGCCGGTGCATCTGCTTAAATCCACTTCGACCACAAAGGGGTCCAGTTCCACATAACCCCGGCTTAAAATGGCCGCGGCCTTGACCGCGGCCGCGCCCGCGGCGGCGCAAGTCTCCCCCACGTCCAGGGGCGCCTGGCAAGTCCCGGCCAGGAAGATTCCGGCCACGGCCGTTTCCACGGGCCGCAGTTTTGGGTGGACTTCCTGGAGGAAGCGGTCCGCACCCACGGGAACCTTCATCTTTGCCACCAGATCGGCGATGTTGTTGGGTTCCTGGCCCACCGCCAGCACCACCAGGTCCGCCGGCACGGATAATTCTTCCCCGAAGGTCAGGATATCTTTCACTTTAACCAGCAGGGGCGGCCCCTTGAGGTCGGAATTTTTCAGGACCTCCGGCTCCTCTCCGGCCTCGAAGCGAAAAAACACCGCCTGTTTTTTCGCGGCCCGGGTATAAAGTTCCTCCTGGCCCCGGCCATAGGTACGGATATCCCGGTAGAAATCAAAAACCCGGGTCTTAGGATATTGCTCCCGGACCAGGTTGGCGGCAAAGAGCGCGGCCGCGCAGCAGGTGCGGGAGCAGTATTCGTTCAGATAGCCCCCCTCGTTTTCCTCATGGATGCCCGGGATCTGGCGGCTGCCCACGCAGTGGACCAGGGCCAGGCTGCGGATGGGCCGCCCTTGCAACTCCAGGGTGTCGCCCGCAGCCGACGCCTCGGCCAACAGCCGGTTGAATTCGGGAAGCGTCACCACCTCGGGGAAATCTTGATAACCGTATTCCCCCCGCCGGGGCCGGTAGGGCCGCATGCCGGTGGCCAAAACGATGACCCCGGCCTGGAGGTCGATCTCTTCCGGTCTCTCCGGAATGGCAGTCGGCATGACGCCCGCGAAGGGAGCGTATTCCCCCAGGCCCCGGCCCGATCTGCCCACCGCTGCCAACCTCTCGTCGTCCTCCGGACCTTCTGGGGGCATCCGCGTCACTTTAAGCTTGAAATTGCCGATATAGCCCTCAAAACCAGTCACTTGAGAGCAAGTGTAAACGGTGACAGCCGGGTGCGCCAGCACCGCGCCCGCAAGTTCGCTGATAACCTCGGCCGCGGTTTCCCCGCCGGGCGCCAGACGGCTCAATTGCCCCGCCTGCCCCCCCAGGAAAGGGCTTTTCTCCACCAAAACCACGGCCTGGCCCCGGGCGGCCAGATCCAAGGCGCACTTGAGCCCGGCCGTGCCCCCGCCGATGACCAACGCCCGGGGCTGCACCTCCACTTTTAGAGGTTCCAAAGGCGTTAATTGCCCGGCCTTGGCTGCGGCCGCGGCCACCAGCCGGGCGGCCTTCCCGGTGGCCTCGGGGCCGTGGTGCACCCAACTTACCTGTTCCCGCAGGTTGGCGTGTTCATACAGGTAAGGGTTGGCCCCCGCCCGGACCATGACGCTGCGAAAGGTGGTTTCATGCAGGCTGGGGGAGCACGACGCCACCACCACCTGATCCACCAGGCCGCTTTTCAGGTCCTCAATGATCATTTCCTGCCCGGGGTCGGAACACATAAACATATGCTCCCGGGCCACCACCACCCCCGGCGCCCGGCGGGCCTGCTCGCAAACCTGCTTCACATCCACCGCGTCGCCGATATTGCCGCCGCAATGGCAGACGTAGACGCCTACTTTGGCGGTTGATGGGGGCGCGGGTTTGGGTTCAGGTTGTTTTCTCTTTGCCATCCGCCTAGTGCTCGTTCTTCGTTTTTCGTTTTGCGTTTTTCGCGAAGGACATCTTCGCCATCAAGACAGCTATCTTTTTCTAACCACTGTCTTTACTGCTCACTGCTTACTGCTTACTTTCGACAGGTACCGCGACGCCTCCATGGCCGCGGCCCCGGCTTCGGCGATGCTGTCCACGATGTCCTTGGGT
>DYJG01000437.1 GCA_020723225.1 Desulfobacca acetoxidans
CGTAGGGGCGTACCTTGTGTTCGCCCTGGACGTCCGGGGCGAACACAAGGTTCGCCCCTACGCGCCCCGCCTGCAAGAAAATCCTTGCCAAAAACGCCCGCATCTTCTACTAATGCTCCAAGTTTCTCAGCAACTTAGGGAGCCAATGACCTCATCATTCTTAGCCCAACTCTCCCAACCCCGTCCCGATCCCGGCGGCGGGGCGGCGGCGGCTTTTGGCGGCATGCTGGCGCTGGCCTTGCTGGAGAAGGTGGCGCAGTTGGAGATGGCGCGGCCCTCGAATAAGGAGAAGCGCCAGGAGTGGGAGGAAAAGCTGGCCCGGATCAGGCAGTTGACCGGGGACCTGGACCGCCTCCGGGAGGAGGACGTGCGGGCTTACGCGCAGATGGTGCAAGCCCGCGGCTCCGGTTCCTCCAGTCCCGAGTTTCAGGAGGCCGTGGAGCACGGCCTGGAGGTCCCCCGGGAGATCATGGCCCGGGCCTGGGAAGCCCTGGATTTGCTGGCCTGGGCCGGGAAGCGCTGCGGCAAACATCTGCTCTCCGACCTCCAGGTGGCCCGGGAGTTTCTCATGGCCGCTCACCAGGGCGCGTATCACATCGCCCGGGCCAACCTGCCGCTCTTGGCCCAGGAAGTGCGGCAGCAGGGTTTTTCCCGGATACTCCAGAGGGACGCGGAGAAAGGCCGGAAGGCCTATCAGGACGCAGGGGAGGTCCTGGCGGGGCGGTGAGGATCGTTTTTCGTTTCTCGTTTTTCGTTTTTCGTAAAAGAAAGGGGATATCAACATTCGATGGCGGTTAATATTTAGCCGTCGATGGAACCCAGAGAAACGCCGATTGTGCTATCTTCTTCACGAAAAACGAAAAACGTAAAACGAAAAACGGGCATCCCATGATCTTAGCCGCAGATAACCTTCAGATATTTAACCCCATGGTGGCCGCGGCCTTAGAAAATAGGGACCCCCGGCCCCTCCAGGACTTGGCCCGGCGCTGCCGGGAGGCCGGGGCCGCCATGTTGGACCTCAACCCCGGTTTTTTAAGCAAGCGTCACCAGGACCGCATGGCCTTCATGGCGGAGGCGGTCCAGGAGGCTGCCGATCTCCCCCTGATCCTGGACAGCCCCAAGGCCGGGGTGTTGGCCCGGGGTCTGGCTGCGTGCCGCGGCAAACCCATCATCAACGCCCTGACCCTGGAAGCGGAAAAACTGGAGGAGATTCTCCCCCTGGCCGTGATCAACCAAACCGGCCTGGTGCTGCTGCTCCTGGATGAACGCTCTTTCCCGGCCCCCACCCTGGAAGGCAAAATCGCCCTGGCTGCGGAGCTCAGGGAGCGGGCCCTGGCCGCGGGTATGAATTCGGAGCAGTTGATTTTCGACCCGGTGCTCCCCAACCTCAGTTGGCCCGACGCCTGGGAGCAGGCAAAGGCGTGCATCCAAGCCGTGCGCCTGCTGGCCGCAGGCGCCGTCTTTCCCGAGCCCGCCCGCACCATGGCCGGGCTGTCCAATCTGCGGAGCCACCTGCGCCGGGTTTATCCTTTGGAAGTGGAAACGACCTGTCTGGCCATGCTGGCGGGCGCGGGGCTTAGCATCGCCCTGGCGGACGTCTTGCAGCTGGGGTTTAAGGAAGCGAGCAAGCTGATCCGGGAATTAAGTTGACGAAAGAATATCCGTGTTCATCGGCGTTTACCTGCGGTTAAAATTAACCGCCGATGCACGCAGATGAAAGCCGATATACGCAGATATCAAGATAATACAAATTGCACTTTTCTTTGCGCCTTGGCGTCTTTACGTGAGAATTAAACCACCTCCGCGCCCAAAACCCGCTGCATGTACTTCAGGGCAAACGCGTGGCCTTCCGGATCGAAGTCGGCCACGCCCTCCCGGTAGACCAGGCGGGGTATGCCCCGATCGAATAATTCCTTGACGGTGGCCATGACGCAGATGGAGGTGCAGACTCCCACGATCTCCACCCGCTCTACCCGTTCCTGCTTCAGGATGGCGTCCATCTCGGTGTTATGGAAGCAACTGTAGCTGGTCTTCTCCACCCGGTAATCTCCGGGCAACACCTGAAATTCGGGAATGATCTCCGCCCCCTTCGAGCCCTTGACCGCGTGGGGGGCAAAGAGTTGAAATTCTTTATCATCCGGGGCATGGGCGTCGGTCACATAGATTACTACTCCGCCGGCGGGCCGGGTTTCTTCGATCTTTGAGGCCACAAAGGGGATGATCCTCCGGGCCTCATCCCCCAGGTACAGGGTCCCCCCTGGCTCCATGAAGTCCCGAAGCATATCCGCTACGATTAAGGCCTTTTTGCCCATCAACGCCTCTCAAAGACAGGTTCCATTTTTGTTATCATAAGCATGGCCCAAACAAGGGGCCAGGGGTGGCGTCTCTTTTTCCTTTGTTGACAATTCCGCTCCCGGACCCCAAAATAATTACATGCCCCCTTTGTCTTTTCCTGATAACCACCAATCCTCCCCCGTTGCAGAAAAATTTTTCTTTGAGATGGGCCCCATCCGCCCTCCCAGCGAGGGCAGCGACCATTCCCTGCTGCTCCGCACCACCAGGAACTGCGCCTGGAACCGCTGCGAGTTTTGCGGCACCTACCGGGGGGAGAAATTCAGCCTCCGGCCGGTGGCGGAGATCAAACAGGATATCGACGCGGCTCGGACCCTGTATGAGGAATTGCAGGCCGCGGCCGCCCGGGGCTGGGGCCGGGAGGTTGATTCCCGGACGGTGGCCGCGCTCTGGGCCGCCAACCCCGAACGCTACGGCGAACACGCCGGGAACCTGGCCATCAAGAGGCAAAATCTCCATAACGTCGCCAATTGGATCAACAGCGGCGCCAGAACCGTGTTCATCCAGGACGCGGACGCCCTGATCATGCGCACCGGGGATTTGCTGGAGGTCATCAGCTACTTGCGGGGGGTCTTCCCGACAGTCCAGCGGGTCACCGCCTATGCCCGCTCC
>DYJG01000438.1 GCA_020723225.1 Desulfobacca acetoxidans
GCCGCCCAAATCGCCGAGGAACTGGATTTCCTGGGGGCCAAGCTCAGCGCCGAAGGAGGAGACGACTTCGCGCAACTGAGCCTCACGGTCCTGAAAAAGGACCTGGCCCCGGGGTTGGAACTCTTCCAGGACGTCTTGCTGAACCCGGCCTTCGCCCCCCCGGAGGTGAGCCGCAAGAAGGCCCAGGTTCTGGCCTCGCTTACGAGCGATGAAGACGAGCCCATGGTGGTGGCCTCCCGCACCTTCAACAAGGACCTTTTCGGAGCCTTTCCCTACGGCCACCCCATCCGGGGCACCAAGGAGGGATTAGCGGCTATCACCCCCAAGGACCTCTCCGAGTTCCACCGCCGGTACTGGCGGCCCAATAACGCCATCCTTTGTGTGGCCGGCGATCTGACCCTGGAGGAGGCCCAAAAGTGGGTGGCCCGGATCTTCGCCCCCTGGCAGGCCGGGGAAATTCCCGCGGCCAAGCTGCCCCCCATCCCCCCTCTTAACGCGCCCAAGGTGGTGATGGTCAATAAGGATATCAGCCAGGCCAACATCATCCTGGGGAACTTGGGCATTACCCGGGCCAATCCGGATTTTTACGCCCTCCAGGTGATGAACTACATCCTGGGCGGCGGGGGCTTCGCCTCCCGGCTGCTGGACAACATCCGGGTCAACCGGGGGCTGGCTTACAGCGTGAGCAGCCAATTCAATCCCGGCTTGGAGCCGGGACCCTTTGCGGTGACCCTGGAAACCAAAAACGCCAGCGCCAAAGAAGCGGTGGAGCAGGTGCTCTCAGAGATCAAACGCATCCGGGAGCAGCCGGTGAGCGATTCCGAACTGGACGATGCCAAGTCTTACCTCATCGGCAGTTTTCCCCGGAAAATGGATGCCCTGGCCAAGCGGGCCTGGCTCATGGGTTATGCTGAATTCTACGGCCTGGGTCTGGATTATCCCTGGCGCTATCCGGAGCTGATCCGGAATCTGACCCCCGGGGAGATTCAGAAAGCGGCCTGGAAATATCTCCACCCGGATAAATTCCTCCTGGTGGTGGTGGGAAAAAAATCGGAAATTCCTCCCTTGTTCGGGGCCGCGGCCCCCGCAGGGGAAGAGGAGAAGAAAGATGTGCAAAAGAAAACTGATAATTAGTTTCGTAATTTTCGGCCTGCTGGCTCTGGGGACAATGACTTCGGCCCTCCTGAGCCCCTCCGGGGCCCAGGCCGCCCTGGCGCCGGAGACGTTCGCCGATCTGGCCCAGAAAGCCTCGCCTGCGGTGGTGAACATCAGCACCGAAAAGAAGATGAAGACCGATAAAAGCCACGAACGCATGCGGGAGTTCTTCGGACAAAGGCCGGGGCAACCGTCCCCCTTCGGCCAGGATGACCCCTTCCGGGAATTTTTCGAGAAATTCTTCGGCGACATCCCCAAGAGCTTCAAGTCCCGCAGCCTGGGCTCGGGCTTTATCATCGACGCCGCCGGTTTGATCATCACCAACAACCACGTGGTGGAAGGATCGGATAAAATCAAGGTCAAATTGGAGGGCGGCAGGGAATACGAGGCCACCATCAAAGGCCGGGACCCGAAAACCGACCTGGCCCTGATCCAGATCACCAATCCCCCCAAGGACCTGCCTTTCCTGTCTTTAGGGAACTCCGATTCCGTGCGCGTGGGCGATTGGGTGCTGGCCGTGGGCAATCCCTTCGGCCTGAGCCACACGGTCACCCAGGGGATCATCAGCGCCAAGGGGCGGGTCATCGGCGCCGGTCCTTACGATAATTTTCTCCAGACCGACGCTTCCATCAACCCCGGCAACAGCGGCGGCCCTCTCCTCAATCTCAAGGGGGAGGTGGTGGGCATTAACACCGCCATTCTGGCTTCCGGGCAGGGCATCGGCTTCGCCACCCCCAGCAACATCGCCAAATCCGTTATTCCCCAACTCCGGGAGAAGGGCAAGGTGACCCGGGGCATGATCGGCGTCCAGGTGCAGAACGTCACCCCGGAACTGGCCAAGTCCTTCGGCATGTCCGAACCCAAAGGGGCCCTGGTGGCGGAGGTCAACCCCGACACCCCCGCGGAAAAGGCCGGCATCCAGCGGGAGGACATCATCATCGAGTTTAACGGCCACCCCATCCACGAAATGAACGAACTGCCCCGGATGGTGGCCGAGACCGCGCCCGGCACCCAGGCCACCGTGAAGGTCCTGCGCCAGGGCAAGGAGAAGACCTTTAAGCTGACCATTACCGAACTCAAGGACGAGCGTCCCGCCAAGGCCGCGGGTCCCGGTGAGGAAGACCACAGCCCCTTGGGCCTGACGGTGAAGGACCTGGACGCGAACCTGGCCCAGCGCCTCCAACTCAAGGAGACCAAGGGCGTGGTGGTGATGCAGGTGGAGTCGGGCAGCGCGGCCGCGGACGCGGGCTTCCGCCCCGGTGATCTCATCGAAGAGATCAACGGCCAGGCCGTGGGCTCCGCCAAGGACTACCTGAAGATCGTCACCCAACTGAAAAAAGGCGCGGTGGCCCGCTTCTACGTCAAACGGCAGGGCAAGAAGCTGTATCTGACCGTGGAGATTCCTCAGAGTTAGGTGGTAATGCGGTCTTCGGTCTACGGTCTTCGGTCTTCGGTAAAAAGATCGCTAATTATCTGATTAAGAGTTAGATTCAGCAGAAACAGAAGGGGATTAATGGGTTGGGAATAGGAGGTGGAGATGGATTTCTCTGCCCTCCACAACCACCCACAAACCATAAAAAGGCCGGGATAACCGGGGAAATTATCCCGGCTATCCCGGCCTATATGCTCATGGTGATGAAGGTTTGGAATACGGCAAGGGTTCCGAAAGCCGTCCCCCTTCCCTTACTTTTAGGGTATATCCTTCTTTCTTTTACGCGAAAACCGAAGACCGAAGACCGAAGACGGCCTTTAGTCTTTCTTAATCACCACCAGGGTCTTGTCGTTGACCAGGGGGTAGATTTCTTCC
>DYJG01000439.1 GCA_020723225.1 Desulfobacca acetoxidans
TTCTTTCAACTTCTGTTTAATATCCATGGCTGCTCCAAAGAAGGGTAGGGGGATAGGGAAATTACCGGTGAAGGTCAGTCCGGAATGGGTTTTATCATTTCCCCTGCAAATGCAACTTATCTTAAGCTGCGAATTTTGATAACGCAGATTTATTTTAACCGAAAACCGAAAACCGGAAACCGAAAACCGAAAACCGTCAGGCAGCCCCCGTCTTCCCCATCACCTGCTCTATCCGGGCCATGATCTCCCGGGACTGCTCCGGCCGGGTCTGGAACATCAAGGAGAAGAGAGCGTCGAGGATGGAGATCTGGCAGATCAGGGAGCCGTCGATTTCCCCCGGGAGAGTGGTATTCCGGGCGGCGGTGGCCAACACCAGGTCCGATTCCCGGGCCAGGGGCGACAAAGGGTTATTGGTGATACCGATGATCCTGGCGCCGTTTTCCCGGGCGGCCCGCACGGTTTCCAGCGTCTCCCTGGCGGCCCCGGATTTGGAGACGGCCAGCGCCACGTCTTCCCGGGTGAGGAGCGCGGCCGCCATCAGCATGAAATGAAAGTCGGTGTAAACCCTGGCATTGAGGCCCAACAGGAGGAACCTGGCCCCCGCGTAGGTGGCGGCGGTCCCGGAGCCGCCGGCGCCGACGACCACCACCTGGCGGGCGTTGAGCAGAAGCCGGCAGGCAGCCTCCATCCTTCCCATCTCCATGACTTCCAGGGTGTCCTGCAAGGCCGCGCGCTTGGCCTGAAAGACTTTGCGGACGATGTTGGCCGGATCGTCGCCGTCGGTGACCTCTTCATGGGGCGGAGGCACCAGTTCCCGGGCCAGGGAGATTTTAAAATCCTGGAACCCCCTAAACCCCAGGATGCGGCAGAATCGCATGACCGTGGCTTCGCTCACCCCGCACGCGGCCGCCACTTCATTCACCGAAGCATAAATGGCCATCTCCGGCTGGCGCAGGATGACGTCGGCCACCTTCTGCAACGCAGTTTTCAGGGAAGGATAAAGGCCGCGCAGGCGTATCAGGGCTCCGGCTTGAGCGTCCCGCGGGGGAGAAGCCGGATTATCCTTGTCCATGGAACGGTCTCCTGGTTCCATTTTAATAATAAATAATTACCTGTCAATCATTTTTAAAAAAATATTTTATATAATAATGAATTTTGCAGGATCAGCAGGGTTGTAGATAAAGAGTTTTGAAGACTATGGGGGTTAAGATGAGGGGTAAAAGGGGAAAAGGGTAAAAGGTTAAAAGGGGAGAGGAAAAATAGCTATTGGAAATAAACAGCCTCAACCATCACTGCTCTCTTTTTCCCCTTTTTCCGGCTCCTCACCTTGCCATAACTTTCGCGCCAATTCCAAGGCTTCTTGCCGGTTCTGGACGCCCCCTTCCCATTGGGCTTCCTCCACCGCGGTCAGGATCGCCCGAAAAAGAGGTCCCGGTTCCAGCCCCAGGACCTTGATCAAATCATGGCCGGTGAGGAGCCTGGGCAGCCGTTCCTGGAGTTCCAGGCGTTCCTTCAAAAAGTGGTACGCCGCGTCCGCCAGCTCCGACAGCACTTTTTCCGCGTCGCCGGGCTTCTGGGGTCCCTGGCCGGCCAGGCTGTCGGCCATGGCCAGGGCAAAGAGTCCGGGGAGATGGGGCCTGGCGGCCCGGGCCAGCCTCCCCAAGGCCCGGGTGGTCAGCTCTCCGTCCCTAAACGCGGGCAGCAGCAGAAAGGGACGCATATGCAGGGAAATGAGCTGCGTCACGGTCTTGGTCTCCGCCTGGGAGAGGCGCAGTCTCAAGGCCGCGGCCGTGAAGATTTCCACCCCCACCCGCTCGTGGTAATAAAAGGTGTACCGGTCCGGTTCGGTGCGCCGGCCCTGGACCTGGGGCTTCCCCACGTCATGGAACAGGGCCGCCAGTTTCAGGAGCGCAGCCTGCCGGGGAGGGCGCAGATAATGGGGAAATTCCGCGCCCAGAGCGCTGAAGTAGGTTTGCGGCGCCGCCAGCACTTCTTCCAGCCGGGCCACGGCCTCCAGGGAATGGTGGAACACGTCCAGGTGGTGAAAACCGTCCTGGTCCACCCCCTTCATATCGACGCACTCCGGAAAGATCCGGGTCAAGAGCCCGGTTTGGTCCATGTCCTTCAAAACGGCCCCGGACCTTGGCGCGGCCAGGAGAATGAAAAGCTCCTGGCGCACCCGCTCCCCCGCCACCCGGGAAAATCCCGGGACATGGGCGGAAATGGCCGCATCGGTCTCGGGGGTAATCCGAAAACCGTGAGTGGCGGCAAAACGGTAAGCCCGCAGCAGCCTTAAGGGGTCCTCCTGGAAATTCCGGGGCCGCACCACCCGGATCAACCCCCGGGCCAGGTCCTCCAGGCCGCCCCAAGGGTCGATGAGGTCTAAGGGCGCCTGCCCCAATACCGCCTCCAAATCCAGGGCCAGGGCGTTGATGGCAAAATCCCGGGCCTGAAGGTCCCCTTCGAGGGAGGGGGCCCGGAATTCAGCCAGGTCCAGAATCTCCCCCTGCCACACCACCCGGGCGGTGCGCTCCCTTTCATCCAGGAGCACGAAGGTGCCCTTCAAGGTCCCGGCCAGGTCCCGGGCCAGGTCCAGGGCCTGGGCGCTTACTGCCAGGTCCAGGTCAGGCGCGCTTTTACCCAGAGCCAGTTCTCTGACTGTGCCACCCACCAGGTAGACCTTGACCCCCCTGACTCGCGCCAGGTCCCCCAAAACCTGGAGAGACCGGCGGCCAGTCAGACCGGCCGCGCCGTGGAAGATGTTGTCCTTTAATTTCTGCAAAGTTTCCGGCACCTGGTTCCCCTGGGAAAAATCTTGGTACCACGAAGTAAATTTTTTTCAGTTTATTGATGTATCATACGTTCAGGTCCATTTCCTATCACATTTTCGGAAAACGGATTTCTATACTGAGCGACTTAATTAACCGCGGTTGACATTCTCTGCGGCCTCTGCGCCT
>DYJG01000440.1 GCA_020723225.1 Desulfobacca acetoxidans
AGCCTCATCAAGGGCCTGGGGGTGGAAATCCGCACCAAGGTCACCATAGGCCGGGATATCACTTTGGACGACCTGCGGTCTCAGGGTTATAAGGCCTTCTTCCTGGGCATCGGCGCGCACCTGGGCTACAAACTGAAGATCGAAGGCGAGGCCGATTTTCCCCAGGTTTACGACGTCATCCATTTCCTGCGCCACATCTATCTGGAGAAAAAAGAGAAGCCCGCGGACAAAGTAGTCGTAATCGGCGGCGGCAACGCGGCCATGGACGCGGCCCGCACCTGCCTCCGCCTGGGCTGTAAGGAAGTGCACGTCTCCTACCGCCGCACCCGGGCGGAGATGCCGGCGCACCCGGAAGAGGTGGAGCAGGCCCTGGAGGAAGGGGTGCAGATCCATTTTCTCACCATCCCCATTAAAATAGGCGGCGAGAACGGCCGGGTGGAGTACGTGGAGTGCCTCCAGGCGGAGTTGGGCCGCCCCGACGCATCCGGCCGGCGCCGTCCCATCCCGGTGCCGGAGAGCAACTACCGCATCGAAGCCGGCGCGGTGATCACCGCCATCGGCCAGCAGCCGGATTTCTGCCCCTTCCCGGAGCCGCCGGTGCAGACCACGCCCTGGTGCACCATTGTCACCCACGCCCCCAGCACCAACACCACTGCCGCGGACATCTTCGCGGGGGGCGACGCGGTCACCGGCCCGGCCACGGTGGTGGAGGCCATAGCCGCGGGCAAGCAGGCGGCCGCGGAGATTGACGCCTTTATCCGGGGCAGGGCCGATCACTCCCCGGTGCTCAGGCCCCAAAAGCGGCGGAAAGTGCCGTTCCAGGTCATTCCTGCCGCGGAAAAGATGGCCAACCATCGCAATCCGGTCCCCATGCTGGACCTGGAGCTGCGGAAAACCACCTTTATTCCCGTGGAGCTGGGTTTTTCCGACGCACAAGCCGTCAAAGAGGCCCAACGCTGCCTCCGCTGCGACATCTGCATCCGCTGCAGCGCGTGCGAGCGGGCCTGCCACCAGATGCGGGTGCACGCCCTGAAATTCTCCCAAATCACCACCACCGAACGGGTGCTCACCGATTACCCGTTGGCACGGGAAACGTGCATCGCCTGCGGCGCCTGCGCCATCGCCTGCCCCACCCAGGCCATCGATTACCAGGAAGGGGAAGGTTTCCGGGAGGTGCGCCTCTGCGGCACGGTGCTCAACCGCCTGGAGACCGCCAAATGCGCCGGCTGCGGCGAGCCCCTGCCCCCGGCCCGTTATCTGCAATACGTCACCGATCGCAGCGACGCGGCCATGGACAAGCAGGTCCTGCGGCGGTTCTGCCCCAGGTGCGCGAGGGAGAAAAGGGCGGCGCAGTTTGTTAAGCTTTAATCTGCGTGTATCTGCGTGCATCGGCGGCTAAATTTTACCGCGGATGCACGCCGATACACGCAGATACTTGTTGCCGCCCTTCCTTATCCCTTGAACTTTTTCAGGCAGATTTCCTTTTCTTTTGATAAATTGAACAAATTATGTCCGACCAACCCCAAGCCCGCAAAATTTCCCCCTTAAAGCCTCTGCTGTTCGTGCTTCTCCTGGCCGTGGTGATCATCACCGTCCGGGTCTTCCACCTGGACCAGTATCTGGAGAAGGAGCGGCTGCGCCAGTTCGTGGCCGGTTACGGCGTCTGGGGGCCCATCATTTACTTGATTATCTGGACCCTGGCCCCTCCCCTCTTCTTGCCGGGGCTTCCCATCACCCTGGCCGGAGGCGTGCTCTTCGGCCCTTTTTGGGGAGTGGTCTATACCATCTTCGGGGCCACCGCCGGGGCCACCCTGGCCTTCCTGGTGGCCCGCTATCTGGCCGGGGATTGGGTGGCCGCCAAACTCCAGGGCACCAAACTGGCAAGCCTGGATCAGAAAGTGGCCAAAGAAGGCTGGGAGATCGTGGCCTTTACCCGGCTCATCCCCATCTTTCCTTTCTTTTTGCTGAACTATGCCTTCGGGCTGACCCGCATTCCTTTATCGCATTATGTCCTGGCCACCTTTTTCGGCATGCTGCCGGTGACCGCGGCTTATGTCTATTTTTCCGCCAACGTCCTGGACCTCCTCCAGGGGAAGTTCTCCAAGGAACTGCTCATCGGCGTCCTTCTGCTGGCCCTGGTCTCTGCTATCCCCTTTATTTATAAGAAGTTCAAGGCCAAGAAAGGGGAGTCTGTGGAACTTTAAATTCACCGCGGAGACGCAGAGGGCGCAGAGATGGCGCAGAGAGACGATATGAGTTTTGTATAAGACAACAATCAAACGGGAAGGAGCGAAGATGCGCGAGTACGTTATCCATCCCCTGGTGGTGGGGGCCAACCAAACCGACCAGGGCGTCATGACTTACCTCAAGGGCTACGGCAAACGGATCTGGATTCCCATCTATGTCTTCTACCTGGAAGGCGGACCTGAGAAGATCCTGGTGGACACGGGGCTGGAGCAGTTCATGGTACCCCAGGAGGTCCAGGACGAATACGGCATTAAGGTGCAGGAGTTCGAAGAGGCCCTGGATACCTTCGGACTCAAGCCCGAAGACATCGATATCATCATCCACACCCACCTGCACAACGACCATTGCGAAAACGACTACAAGTGCACCAATGCCAAGGTTTACGTGCAAAAGGCGGAGTATGAGTTCTTTCAAAACCCCCACCCCCTGGACCACCGCTACTTCCCGGACCTGCTGGACGACGTGGAGGTGGTGCAGGTGGAAGGGGACCGGGAGATCGTGGAAGGCGTGCAGGTGCTCCTCACCCCCGGCCACACCGTGGGCGGCCAGTCCGTGGTGGTGAACACCAAGCAGGGCAAGGCGGTGATCACGGGTTTTTGCTGCAACGAGCAGAATTTTCCCGCGTCCGGGCCGGTGGTGCCCTCGGGCGTGCATATCAACGCCATCGAGGCGTATGAGAGCGCGGCCAAGGTCCGGGAGGTGGCGGA
>DYJG01000441.1 GCA_020723225.1 Desulfobacca acetoxidans
CCACCCAGAGGCCGCCCATGGAGTAATGGGACGCGGGGAAGATCATCATGGGGACCTCGTAGGGGTCCTGATCCGTGATCTTGTGGTACATCTGAAAGAGGTTGCCGTAGCGTTCTTCGATGACCTTGCGGCCCAGGCGTTTGATGGCGTCGGCAAAGTCCAGATAGACCGCCAAACCCGTGGTGCCCACGCCTTTGCCCTGGTCGCACATGAGCTTGGCGGCCCTGGACGAGATGTCCCGGGGGGCCAGGTTCCCGAAGCTGGGGTAGATGCGCTCCAGGTAATAATCCCTTTCAGATTCCGGGATATCTTGGGGCCGCCGCTTGTCCCCCTTCTCCTTGGGGACCCAAACCCGGCCGTCGTTGCGCAGGCTTTCGCTCATCAGGGTCAGCTTGGACTGGTAGTCGCCGTGCACCGGGATGCAGGTGGGATGAATCTGGGTGTAGCAGGGGTTGGAGAAGCCCGCACCTTTTTTATAGGCCTTCCAGGCGGCGCTCACGTTGCTGCCGGCGCCGTTGGTGGACAGGTAAAAGACGTTGCCGTAGCCGCCGGTGGCCAGGACCACCGCGTGGGCCGCGTGGCGTTCGACTTCCCCGGTAATGAGGTTTCTCACCACAATCCCCCGGGCTACACCGTTTACCACCACCAGTTCCAGCATCTCCCGGCGGGGAAACATGGTGATCTGGCCTTTGGCGATCTGGCGCATCATCCCCTGGTAGCAGCAGAGCAGCAATTGCTGGCCGGTCTGCCCCCGGGCGTAAAAGGTCCGGGAGACCTGGGCGCCGCCGAAGGAGCGGTTGGCCAGCAACCCCCCGTATTCCCGGGCGAAGGGCAGGCCCGTGGCCACGCAATGGTCGATGATGTTGTTGCTTACCATCGCCAGGCGGTAGACGTTGCCTTCCCGGGCCCGGAAATCGCCGCCCTTGATGGTGTCGTAAAAAAGCCGCCAGATGCTGTCCCCGTCATTGGGATAGTTCTTGGCCGCGTTGATGCCGCCCTGGGCCGCGATGCTGTGGGCCCGCCGGGGGCTGTCCTGGATGCAAAAAGTCTTTACGTTATATCCTAACTCCGCCAGGGCCGCGGAGGCCGAGCCCCCGGCCAGGCCGGTGCCCACCACGATGATCTCAAATTTCCTTTTATTCGCCGGGTTGACCAGCTTCAGGTCGAAGCGGTGCCTGTCCCACTTGGTTTCCAGCGGTCCCCCCGGAATCTTGCTGTCGAGTTGCATTGCCGGACCTCCTATTTCAACGCCAGTATGGCCAGGGGCAGAGAGCCGAAGCCGACCGCGACAATGATGGCAAAGATGATGCTCAGCCGTTCGATGCAGGGCATGTACTTGGGATGGTTGGCGCCGATGGTCTGAAACGCGCTCCAGAGTCCGTGCCGCACATGCAGACCCACCACCACCATGGAGGCCAGATAAAAGATCAGGAAGGCTTTATTGGAAAAGACCTCGTAGGCGATTTGAAAGATGGTCCGGTTGGTCTGATCGACGATATGGTGAGACAGGTTCGCCAGGTGGACGCCCACGAAGGCCAGGATCAGCAAACCGGTATACGGCATGGTTTGGGAGCTTAAGGTGCGGCCCCCGCCGCCCGATTTGTCCACCGCGTACTTGATGGGCCGGGCCTTGCGGTTTTCAAAAAATAGCATGATGGCCAAAATGACATGAATTACTAAGGCCGCGACCAGCCCCACCTCCGCCACCACCAGGAGCTTACCCAGGGCGTGGAGATGTTCGGCGTAGGCGTTGAAGGCGTTGATACCGCCGTAAATGCTCAAATTGCCCAATAAATGGGTCGTCAGAAACACCAGAAACAGTATGCCGGTGACGGCCATCAGCTGCTTCTTGCCGATGGAAGTGCTGAAGATCCGGGCCACCCAGATCATTTCCCTCTCCCTTCTTCAATAATTTTCAGGGAAGTTGCGCCCCTGGAATGAGGCCTAAACCGGGAATCAGGGCAGATCCCCAAGGCCATTCTGTTAACATAACATTTGCATGTCAAACTGGAAACCCGTTAGCGGGCGGAGGTTGAACTGCCATGAGCAGGTAGTTACGTCTGTCGATGATGCGGAGTCTTCCCGGTACCGGCGTCTTAATAAGTAAAGACCCGCATGCGCGTCGGCGACCCCAGGTAACCGTCTATCTGCTCCTGCAGTTTCTTGCGCTCCGGATTATTGAACCAATCCCGCCAATGTTCCAGGGTCTCCCAGGTGCTGATCACCAGGTAATAATTGGGATCATCCACGTCATGGAGAGTCTCGCCGGAGATGTACCCCACCTGCTGCATGGCTAAGACCCTTAAATGCCGCAGGAGCCGGATAATCTCGCTCACATGCTCCCCTTTGATCTTTCTCTCCAATAAAACCTTGACCATGACTGCCTCCTTGATGGGAGTCTTGCTGGTATTATACCAGATAAGGAAAGGGTAGGGGCGGGTTTTAGACCCGCCCCTACGGTCCCTATTCCTGCCGTTTTTCTTACTTGCCGATGACCAGGATGATGGCGTCTTTGGCTACGGATGCGCCGGGTTCGAAGTTGATGGCTTTGATGGTGCCGGAGGCGGGCGCGGGGAGGCTGTTTTGCATCTTCATGGCTTCCAGCACGCAGACCAAATCACCCGTGGCCACTTTGTCGCCGGCCTTGACGCTGTAGCTGATGATCATCCCCGGCATGGGGGCGCGCAAGGGCACGTCGCCTGTGGCCAGGGCAGCTTCCGCCGCGGGCGCCGCGGCCGCGGGCTTGGGGGCGGCAGCGGGGGCCGCCGCGGGTTTGGGCGCGGCCGCCGCCGCAGGCTGGAAGCCTGCGCCACCAGGCGCGGCCATTACTCCGGGCGTAATCCCGGTGATCACCGGCGCGCCGGAGGTGCACTCAACTTCCACCTCATAGTATTGGCCGTCCACGAAGACGTTGAAGGTGCGCAGGCCCGGGCCTTTCTCGGGCGCGGCC
>DYJG01000442.1 GCA_020723225.1 Desulfobacca acetoxidans
ATCAGTAATGCGGGCACCTGGCAGGCCAGCCCGGATAATCTGGGCGCCGGAGTGCCGAGTATCAGTGCCGTCAATTCCAAGTATGCGAACTTGATCAACACCTCGGTGGGAACCTCATGGAGCCCTGCCGGGAGAGCCATGGGGTGGACCGGCCGCCTTTATCAAACGGGTGATGCGAATAGTTTGGGGGCCGCGCCCCAAATTTACACCATTTCCCTGAGTTTCAATAATCTCCCCAACGTCAGGTGCCTGGTGGTCTTTAAAAACTAGTCCGGCTCGGAAGCCGGCTAATCTTCTGCTTGACGATTAGCGATGCCGATTCCGGCAGATCGGCCACCGGGGGCAAACGCCGGCTTTGCCCCCGGTGGCATCTCGGGGCGGTATCAGGCAGTTAACGTCTGCGCCAAAAAGCTTGCTATCGTCAATCGGGCAACGAAGCTCAGTCTGTTTTTAACCGTAGTATTTCCATACCGGTAAAGGTGTTTCCGCCCGCACATTGACCGAAAACCGTCAGTATCTGGTAATTGACCCCAGACGCCGGATCAAATAAGTTCAAGACGTCGGAGCCGTCAAACACGAGGGCCCGGTCCTCCTTGCCATTCCCGTCGCGATCGCCAATGGGTCCCATGCTGATGGCAGGAATGGGACCATATTCGGTATACGAGGACATCAACTCCACGGTCGTCCGCTGTATTTTTTCCAAGAGCGTCGGGTCGGCTTCGATGTAAACTCTGAAACTTTTCGGGGGTGATGCTGGGTCGATCCGCACGGGACGGAAGAATATTCTCACCCTCCGAGCCGGCACAAACTCCAGAGAGGCCTCTTGGGCGCTCAAATTCCTGACAAAAATTCGCCTCCACCCGGACAGGAAATCGGGCCGGCAGTATTCCACGGGAAGATCTTTATCGTAGCATGCCAACGTAGTTCCCATTAAAAGGAATCTCACTCTTTGACCGACCCGCAAATTGCCCAGGTTAACATTGAACCCTTTTACCAAGGTCCACCAATCGTCGGTTTCTTGGGTGAAGCTTTGAGCGAGGTTGCCCCATCCGGAGAAGCCGGCGACGCTGTCCAGCAGCCCGCCGCCAGTAAAACGATCTATGCCGCCCGTTCTGAGGCGGGTGCTGAACCAGGCTATGGCGGATCGGGTGCCTGATGGCTCGGATTTGCTGTAGAGATCGCCTTTGAATGATAGCCTCACCTTGAATCTTCTCAGCAGGGTGCCTTGTGGCAGGGTATCGGAGACAACCTTTGCCGTTCCCAGGAACATCGCCGTGGAACGGACATGGGTGGGGCCGTTCTTATCTCCGGAAGTTCCCCCCCAGGTTTCTGATTTCAGCTGCACCTCATACTTGTGAAACAAGGCTTCGGATGCTGCCGAGTTGATTGATCCTCCCGTTTTCGATATGGTGACCAACTGGTCAATGTTGTTCGGTCCCCTGATTCCGGTAATCCCGACACTATCGCTGCTTCCCTCGACCATGGCGGTGACTCTGGAGGAGGCGGCCGATGGGCACATCAGTAAACCGAACAGCGCCACTGCCAAAAGTTTTCCAAAGAAATGCCTTTTCATGGTCTTCTCCTCCTCGGACCTTTGCCGGCACTGGCATAAAAAAAAACCGGCTTCTTGTCTTACTTTCAGCAGTCGAAGGTGGATAAAAAAAGAGGTTATTATCGAACGGCTGGTAACAGGTTGAAGTCAAACGGGAAGAAAGTCATTCCAAGCGGCGGCGCAGAAAGCCCAGGCCGGATAAGAACACGTCTTCGGCAGCTTCGCTGGAAGCGGCCTGCAATTCAGGGTGCGGGGCTCCGAGCCAAACTTAGCATTAGCCTTGGCTGGAAGTGATGCCATTGGATTATGGAGAAAATAATATACAGAATTATTTTAAAAATGTCAAGTAAAATCGTGATGTTCGCCAAGAAGGATACAGCCGCCGCCTCAGTTGGCTCGGGAAAATTCCAGAAATTAACTGGATTATATGTGCCATCGCTCCTCAACCCGGCCCCAGCGGAGACCCCTATCAGGCTTCATCCATGAGGACGTCCGGCTGGCCGCCGGGTTGGGCGAAGTTCCCTCGCTTTTCTCGCAAGGATAGTCTTAATACCGCCGCGGGTGATCATGACGCCGGCGCGGGTGGTCGAAGCGCCGCGGGTGGTCGAAACGCCGGTGCCGTCCGCTAAAATGGGGCACGCTGTAGTAGAAGTACTGTGTCAGCGGGTCGGCATAGGGCGCCGAATAATAATTGTAGTAAGTGCACGTGCGGTAATAGGGGTCACAATAATATTGCCCCGGCGCCCGCGGATGTTCCGCCATGGCCGGCGAAATTCCCAACCCCGGGTCTCCCGGCCAGCCGGAACCTAACAGCGTGAGGATCAGTCCCAGAGAAAGCACGAATTTCTTCATGTGGATCTCCTAAATTAATGCAGAATTTCTCGGACCGCTCCTTTGAACTTCACGAGCCGTCTTATGAACCCAGGCTCAATGAAGTAACTTGAGGGTCCGCTCGTGATCAATGCCGACTCCCGTCATCAGGAATTATCTTTCTTCTTTGGGGCCTTCTTTGGGGCCTTCTTCTTACCCTTAAACATCTCTTCGCGCCATTGGGATAATTCCAGAAGATACCTGCCCTGGTCAATCGGGGGCATGAGGGCCATTTCTTCGTCACGCTGACTCTTAAAAGAGTTGAACAGCGCATCCATGCCGGCGGTGACGGCGCCGACCAATTCCTTTACCTTGGCTTCATCCGGTTTGGGCGCGGCCAGGGCTTTCTGCAATTCGTCCTGATTCTTTTTCAAGGCGGCGACCGTTTCTTTGCGCTGGGGGGCAAATTTATCATCCACCGCCAACGCGGCCTTCTCCTTGTCAGGAGCAAGCTTCAAATCTTTTATGATTTGCATCCGGCGTTCTTTGAAGCGCTGCATGGCCGGATCTTCTTTTTCCTGGCCCAG
>DYJG01000443.1 GCA_020723225.1 Desulfobacca acetoxidans
CCAGGGAAACCCCCTTGCGGGTGGGCACCAATTCCTCTTCTTTATCACCCGGGACATGGACCCGGAAATCGATGAGTTGGTGGCCCTTGAATTCGGACAGAGACAGAAATAGCACTTCCCGGGCGTTTTTCGGCACCCGGCTGATGACTTCGGACATGATGCCTCCTATGGCAGCTGCCCCGCTTTCAGGGGCAGTTCCATGAGCCTGCGGCTCATCCATAAAATATGAAAAATCACTTCGGGCGGGCGTCTCGCCCGCCGTCCCGGCTTTGCTGGCTTTTGAACTTTGAACCTTGAACTATCCGGAGCAAAGTTAGAAAATGACTTCTCTCATATTAACCGGCTTGTCAACCCCTTTTTGCCATGCAGCTCTATAATACTTTAAGTCGACGCAAGGAACCTTTCCAGCCCCTTCACGCCGGAAAAGTGGGCCTCTATGCCTGCGGGGTGACGGTCTACGACGACTGTCACCTGGGCCACGCCCGTTCCACCGTGGTCTTCGAGGTCCTGGTGCGCTACCTGCGCCGCCGGGGCCTGGAGGTCACCTGGGTCCGCAATTTCACGGACATCGACGACAAGATCATCCGCCGGGCTAATGAAACCGGGGTCCCTTGGCTGGAGGTGGCCGAGCGCTACATCGCCTCCTTCCAGGAGGACATGGCCGCCTTAGGCATCCCCCCAGCCGAAATTGAGCCCCGGGCCACCGAACACATTCCCGAGATCATCGACCTCATCCGGGTCCTTCAGGATAAGGGTTTCGCCTATCAGGGCCACGAAGACGTCTATTTCCGGGTGCGCCGCTTTCCCGGCTACGGCAAGCTCTCCGGCCAGAGCCTGGATGACATGCTGGTGGGCGCCCGCATCGAAGTGGACCCCCACAAGGAAGACCCCCTGGACTTCGTCCTCTGGAAAGGCTCCAAACCCGGGGAACCCGCCTGGGACAGCCCCTGGGGTCCGGGCCGTCCGGGCTGGCACATCGAGTGCTCGGCCATGTCCATGCGCTACCTGGGAGAGACCCTGGACCTCCACGGCGGCGGCCAGGACCTGGTCTTTCCCCACCACGAAAACGAACTGGCCCAGTCCGAAGCGGCCACGGGACAGCCCTTTTCCCGCTTCTGGCTGCACCACGGCCTGCTCACCATCAACCAGGAGAAGATGTCCAAATCCCTGGGGAATTTTTTCACGGTGAAGGAAGTCCTGGCCAAATTCCCCGCGGAAGTGGTGCGCTTCTTCCTCATCAACGCCCACTACCGCAGCCCCCTGGACTTCTCGGACCAGGCCCTGGTGGAGGCGGAGACCGCGCTGCTGCGCCTTTACACCACCCTGGCCCACATTGAGGAAGTGCTGCGCCAATATCCCCATATCGCCCTGCCCGCTGAACTGGATTACTACCCCCAGAACATCACCTTCGATGAATGTGCCCGCCTGGGGTCCCTCCACGGCCGCCTGGTCAACGCCCTGGACGACGACCTGAACACCGCCCAGGCCCTTGGCTACCTCTTTGACACCGTCCGCCTCCTCAACCGCCTCCTGGAGGAGCAATCCTCCGAACCCGGCTACCTCACCATCCTTTTTAACCTGCACCAGGGCATCAAGGAACTGGGCGCGGTCTTGAACCTCCTCCAGGCCGACCCCGCCGCCATGGTGAAGTCCCTGCGCCAGAAACCCCTGGACCTGGGCATCTCGCCTGAAGAAATCGAGCAACTCATCGCCGCCCGGGCCGCGGCCCGCAAGGCCAAAGACTTCGCCAAAGCCGACGGTATCAGGAAGGACTTGCTGGAGAAGGGGATTTTGCTGGAGGATACGCCCCAGGGCACCATCTGGCGGGTGAAGTGATAGTGATCAGTAATCAGTTTTTTCACTGATCACTGATCACTGATCACTGATTACTGATCACTTTTTTTCTAACCCCTGACCCCTAACCCCTAAAAGGAGGACACCACATGGCCACATTCCTGATGTTCGGCAAGTACTCGGCCCAGGCTATTAAAGAGGCCAGCGCCAAGCGCACCAAAGACGCTGAGGCCTTAATCCAGAAATTGGGCGGCAAAGTGCAGGCGGTGTATGCCCTGCTGGGAGAAACCGACATCCTGGCGATCGTCGACCTCCCGAGCATCGAGGCCGCGGTTCAGGCTTCCGTGGCCCTGGGCAAAATGACCGGCATTTCCTTCACCACCTGCCCCGCCATCCCGGTGGCGGAATTTGATAAGATTATTGCCGGCTGATGCTCCCGGAGTAGAGTATTGAGTGATCAGTGATCAGTAATCAGTTTTTCTCTACTGATCACTGATCACTGATCACTGATCACTATTTTCACTGACCACTGGCCACTGACCCCTGCTTTTCCCTGCCCCCTGCCTCCTGACCCCTGGCCCCTGCCCCCTTAAGGTATGCCTGCAATCACCCGATAGATGTGTGAGAGATCAGGTCCCATGGTCCGAAGGATGAGGATCGTTCACGTTTTCCGGGAAAAGGAGTCGATGAAGAGATGCGTTTAAACCAAGACAGCTGCCGGCGCCTGGTGCTGCTCCTGGCCCTGGCGGCCTTTACCGCGTTCGCCGGCCTGGCTGAGGCCGCGCCCTGGCGCTTTGCGGTCTTGGGCGATCAGCGTGATAGCAATGGCCACTGGGGAGTTAATAAGCTGGTCATGCAATCGATGGTCAACGATATTGAGACCAGAGGGGTCTCCCTGGCCCTGGTGGGGGGAGACCAGATTTATGGACAGCATGGCGCCCCGCCGCCGCCGGGGCAGGCGTCCCTGCCCGTTATGTACCGACACTGGCGCGAGGCCATGGGCGCGCTCCTGCCCATCTGCTACCCGGTGCGCGGCAATCATGAGACCGCCGGCGAAATCTACAACCCCAATCCCTACTATTGGCTTAACTGCGTGGTCCGGTTCCTGCCCCAAATTCCCCGGAACGGTCCCCGGGGCGAAAAG
>DYJG01000444.1 GCA_020723225.1 Desulfobacca acetoxidans
GCGGACCGATATTTATTTCCACCTCATAGCCCAGAGTATCGCGGTGGTAGGTCAATCCCACGGGAATAAAGGGCAGAAGCCCCATGCCGTTTTGGCCCTGGAGCTTCAGCAGCAGTTGAATGAGGCGGTGCTTGCCCGGCCCCACCCGGCCCTTGACATAGGTGCCTTCGGGGAAAAGAACGATATAGGCTCCCTGCTGGAGCAAGGGGAGCATTTTTTTGAAAGAGGACAGCGTGGCCCGGGGCCGCTCTCGGTCCACCGGCACCCCGCCCCAGGCCCCCAGCAATTCCCGGACGAAAGGCTGCCGGAAGAGCTCCGCCTTGGCGATATAGTGCAGCGGCAGGGGCAGGGCCGCGCCGATCATGGGGATGTCTTCCCAACGCTGGTGCTTGGGGCAGATGACGGCCGGGCCGCAAGCCGGCAGATGCTCCAACCCCCGGACCCGGGGCCGGAAGACCCGGCCGATGGTCTGGCGCACCAGCCAGCGGCCGAAGAAATAAAAGTTGGGGGAGAAGGAACGGGTCATTGTTGGTGGATTTGGGCTTAATTCCGTCTAATTTTAGCGTCAGACACGAGTCTGTCAAGTTTGAGGAGGAGATAGGGGAGGCGCTGTAAAAAAATTCCCCAATATCGGGTTAAGCTACAGTTTGTGAGATTGATTTTCAGCATTAGATATTTTAATAGTTGGAAATATATTAGATATCTAATATAATATATCTAATTTTCAAACTTGGAGCAAATGCGGTGAAAGTCTTGGTCTCCTTATCAGATGAGCTATTTACCAGGATGCAGGCAGTGATTCCGCCTCGGCAGCGAAGCAAAGTGGTGGCAGAGCTTCTGGAAGAAGAAGTAAAACGGCGGGAGCAAGAGCTTTATGAATGCGCGCTGGCAGTGGAACAGGACGAGCAACTCAGAGCCGAGATGGCTGATTGGGACGTGACCGTTGGCGACGGACTCGAAACTGAACCGTGGTAACGTGTATTGGGTCAATCTCGATCCTACTCTAGGCTCGGAAATTAAAAAAGTTCGTCCTTGTGTGCTGATTGGCGCGACTCCAATCAATAAAGCCCGGAGAACGGTTCTTATTGTTCCCCTTTCTAGATCCGGAGAGGCCAAACCACCTGTTACTGTTAAAGTTCGGTGTATGGGGCGGGAGGTGCGCGCTGTTTGCGACCAAATCAGGGCGATAGACAAGGCCCGCCTATCCGGATGGATCGAGGAAATGGGCAAAGAAGACTTGGAAAGCGTTGGTATGGCCCTAAAGCAGGTTCTGGCACTCCCGTAAACCCTTGATTAGAAATCCCATGATATACCTCGACTACAACGCCACCACGCCCATTGCCCCCGAGGTCTTCAGGGCTATGCGACCTTATTTAGAAGGCGAGTTCGGCAGCCCCAGCAGCGACTACCCCCTGGGTCTTAAAGCCAAAGAGGCGGTGGCCGCGGCCCGCAGCCAGGTCGCGGCCCTTCTTTCCTGCCGCCCCCAGGAGATCGTCTTCACCAGCGGGGCCACCGAAGCCAACAACACGGTGCTCAAAGGTGTGGCCCGGCTTAAGGGCCAGGGGCAGATCATCACCACCGCCATCGAGCATCCCGCGGTCCTCGCCCCCTGCCGGGACCTTGCGTCCCTGGGCTTTGAGATCACCATCCTGCCGGTGGACGCCTTAGGCCTGGTGGACCCGGAGGCGGTGCGCCGGGCCATCACTCCCAAGACCATCCTGATCAGCGTCATGCACGCCAACAATGAGACCGGCGCCCTTCAGCCCATCGGTGAGATCGGCGAGATCGCCCGGGCTGCGGGAGTCTGGTTCCATTCGGACGCGGCCCAGAGCGTGGCTAAAGTTCCGGTGAAGGTAGGGGAATTGCAGGTGGATTTCCTCACCCTGGCGGGGCACAAGTTTTACGCGCCCAAGGGTGTGGGGGCCTTATACGTACGCACGGGCTGCACGTTCACCTCTTTGCTCCATGGAGCCTCCCAGGAAGGGGGACGCCGCGCGGGCACGGAAAACGTGCCCTATCTCGCGGCCTTAGGCGAAGCCTGCCGCCTGGCCCGGGAGCGGCTAGCGCAGGACGGGCCGCACTTGAAGAGTCAGCGGGACTTGTTGCATCAGCGGTTGTTGGCGGGATTTCCGGAATTAAGGCTGAACGGCCCGGAACAGGAACGCCTCCCCAACACCCTGAACGTCTCTTTCCCGGGGTTCTCCGGCAGCGCCATCCTGGGGGGTATCCCGGAGCTGGCCGCGTCCCTGGGCGCGGCCTGCCATAGCGGCGAAGAAACCATCTCCCCGGTCCTGGCGGCCATGGGCGTTGCTCCGGACGCGGCCCGGGGCGCGGTGCGCCTCAGCGTCGGCCGGCCCACGACAACGGAGGAAGTGGAGCAAGCGGCGGAGTTGCTTCTTAATAGAGTGCGGGCACTGCAAAAGTGATGGGAATGGGGGAAAAGGTTAAAAGGGGAAGAGGGGAAAAACTTTATTTTAATCACATTATCTTAATCTATAACACAACATAATTTCTATCTTTTTTCCGAAAACCGAAAACCGAAAACCAAATCTGCCTTCCGCCTCCAACAAATTCCTTCGTTTGCCCAAAAAAACGGGGCGCCCCCCCTTGGGCGCCCCTTACCCCATACCCTGTAAATTGCTCGGTAATCTCGCGCTAACGCTCCATGATCATGTTGGCGATCATGCTGTTGGCCACTTTCTGGGCATTGACCGGATAGCTTCCCGAGTCCACGGCCTCTTGCAAAGGGGCCACCTTGTCCTGGCGAACATCGGGGGTGTCGGCGATGACCTGGCTTGCCTTCTGCATCAGCCGGGCCTTTTGGGACACCACAATATTATCGGCGGTTTGGGTGGCCTCGGTTTTTTGCGGCCGGTTCCCCACCGCACCCGCCTGTTCGTTTTGTAATTGGCTGACGCCGGTTCCTTGAATATCGGTG
>DYJG01000445.1 GCA_020723225.1 Desulfobacca acetoxidans
GGTCCCTTAGGTTCCTAAGTCGTAAGACGCCAAATACTTCTCCTGCTCCGGAGTTAGCGTATCAATAGCCGTCCCCATGGCCGCCAGTTTCAGGCGGGCGATTTCCTGGTCGATCTCCGGGGGCACGGGGTAGACCTGCTTCTGAAATTTCGCATGGTTTTTGGAGATAAACTCCGAGGCCAGGGCCTGGTTGGCAAAGCTCATGTCCATCACCGCGGAGGGATGGCCTTCGGCCGCGGCCAGGTTCACCAGGCGGCCTTCCGCCAGCAGGTAGAGGCACTTGCCGCTCTTTAAGGCGTATTCCTCCACCGCGTCCCGGATCTGCCGTTTGCCTTTGCTTAAGCGCTCCAGCGCCGAAATCTCGATTTCCACGTTGAAATGGCCGGAATTGGCGAGGATGGCCCCGTCTTTCATCAAGGGAAAATGCTCGGCCCGGATGACGTTGATGTCGCCGGTCAAAGTGCAGAAGATATCGCCGATTTTGGCGGCTTCGGCCATGGGCAGGACCTCGTAGCCGTCCATCAGGGCTTCCAGGGCCTTCAGGGGGTCGACTTCGGTGATCACCACCCGGGCGCCCAGGCCCCGGGCCCGCATGGCCGCGCCCCGGCCGCACCAGCCGTAGCCCGCGACCACGAAGATGGACCCGGACATCAGCCGGTTGGTGGCTCTAAGGATGCCGTCCAGGGTGCTCTGGCCGGTGCCGTAGCGGTTGTCGAAGAGGTACTTGGTCATGGCGTCGTTCACCGCTATCATGGGGTATTTCAGCACCCCGTCCTTGGCCATGGCCTTGAGGCGGATCACGCCGGTGGTGGTCTCTTCGGTGCCCCCCAAAACTTCCGGGATCAGTTCCTGGCGCTTGGTGTGGACGGTGAAGACCAGGTCCGCGCCGTCATCCATGGTCACCTGGGGTTTGACGTCCAGGGCCTGGTGGATGTGGCGGTAATAGGTCTCACTGTCTTCGCCCTTGATGGCGAAGGTGGGAATGCCTTCATGTTTGGCCAGGTACGCGGCCACGTCGTCCTGGGTGGACAAGGGGTTGGAGGCGCAGACGTGCACCTGGGCGACCCCGGCCTTCAGGGTGGCGGCCAGGACCGCGGTTTCCGTGGTGACATGGAGGCACGCGGCCAGGCGCAGGCCTGTCAACGGCTTTTCTTTCTCGAAACGTTCCCGGATGGCGTTGAGCACCGGCATGTCCCGGCGGGCCCACTCCACCCTTAGCAGGCCTTTGTCGGCCAGATTGAGATCTTTGACATCGTAATTCATGAGTTCCTCATTTCGCGACCGCTTGGGGATGGCAGATACAGATGGGAGAGGGGCCTTTCAGGCCGGCTTTCTCCCGCAGGAGGTCCACCTTATTGCAGTATTCCCAGGTGAAATCCGGATCGGTGCGGCCGAAATGGCCGTATGCCGCGGTCTTTTTGAAGATGGGCCTTTGCAGGTCCAGGTACTGGATCATGGCCGCGGGTTTGAAACTGAAGGTATCTTTGATGATTTTCAGAATATCCTCTTCGGGGATGACCGCGGTATCGTAGGTATAGACCATGATGGACAAAGGATCGGGCAGGCCGATGGAGTAGGCCACCTGGACCTCGCAGCGGTTGGCCAGGCCCGCGGCCACCACGTTTTTGGCCACGTGGCGCAGCATGTAGGAAGTGGTGCGGTCCACCTTGGTGGGGTCCTTGCCGGAGAAGGCGCCGCCGCCGTGGTAGCCCCGGCCGCCGTAGGTGTCGACGATGATCTTGCGGCCGGTCATGCCGCAGTCGGCCAAGGGACCGCCAAACACGAAGCGGCCGGTGGTGTTCACCAGAAATTTGGTGTCCACCAGGAGATTCGCGGGGATGACCTTTTTGACCACTTCCTCGATAACCGCCTCTTTCACCTGCTCGGGCTTGACCTCGGGATTGTGCTGGGCCGCGATCACCACCGTGTGAATGCTCTTGGGCATGCCGTTTTCATAGCGCACCGTCACCTGGGTCTTGCCGTCGGGCCGCAGCCACGGCAGGGTGCCGTCCTTTCTCACCTTGGCCAACTTCTCGGCCAGGCGGTGGGCATACCAGATGGGCATGGGCATCAGGTTTTCGGTGGAGGTGGAGGCGTAACCGAACATCAGTCCCTGGTCGCCGGCGCCCTGCTCCGGGCTCAAGCCCCGGCCTTCCACGCCCATGGCGATGTCCGGCGACTGCCGGTCGATGGAAGTAAGAACCGCACAGGTCTCCCAGTCAAAACCCACCGAGGAATCGTTGTAGCCGATCTCCTTAATGGTTTGCCGGACGATGTCCGGGTAATCGATGCGCGCGGTGGTGGTAATTTCCCCGGCAATCATGGCCAACCCGGTGGTAACCAGGGTTTCGCAAGCCACCCGTGCATATTTATCCTGGCCGATAATGGCGTCCAGGATCGCGTCGGACACCTGGTCCGCCACTTTGTCCGGATGCCCCTCGGTGACGGATTCCGAGGTGAAAAGAAAATCGTGGGCCATGCCATGACTCCTTTGTAAAAAAATCGGAATGGAGGAATAGTCTTCCCTTTAACCTATAAATTTTAACTTTATGGGGAGGAAAAAAACAAGGGTTTTCTTGGCGACAGGAGTTTTTTAGTAATGCCGGAAAAGTGGAAGTCCTGGGAAAATATAGTAAAAAAGGAATATTTCCTCGTTTTCCCAGACACCAGGCAACCTGCCGGCAAGTCATGGAAAAATTAGGAAGTATCCCTGGTTATCTTAGCGCGCCACAGTTTTCCAGCTCTTTTCAGTTTTTCCTCGGGGGCGGTTTTCCGTGTCCACCAGGACTATTTTAGGCTCATGCTGTTCCAGGGCCTTGTCTTCGTAAGTGGCGAAGGTGGCGATAATAATCAGGTCTCCGGGGGTTCCTTTCCGGGCCGCGGCGCCGTTTAAGCACATGACGCCGCTGCCGGCCTCGCCTTCCAGGG
>DYJG01000446.1 GCA_020723225.1 Desulfobacca acetoxidans
GGAGGAGAGCTGGCCGCATTCCTCCAGGCGGCAGCCCAGGGTCTCGGCAAAGAACTGGGTCCGGGGTTCCAGGTCCCGGGCGGCGCCGATGAGGCGGGCCCAGAAATCCCCCGGAATCTTGTAGGCGGCGTCGGCCCGGAAGCCCAGGACGCCGAGCTGCAAATAATGGCTCAGGACCCGGTCCCAATAATGGAGCAGCCCCTCCGGGTCCGGGGGCGGCCAGTATTCCAATTCCGCCAGATCGCCCCAAACGGTGACTTTGGTGGCATCCGCGGGGTCGATGGCCCCGGGATTTTTGATCTTGCCGTGGGCATCCTTGGCGTACCACTCCGGGTGCTCCTTGGTCAGGGGGGAGTCGATGGCCGTGTGGTTGATCACCAAATCCAGCATCACCTTCAGCCCCCGGCGTTCCGCCTCTTTAATAAAGCGGGCCAGGGCCGCCTGGGGGTCATCCCCGGCCTCCGGATAAAGGAGGGGATTGATGCCGAAATAGTCCTTGACCGCGTATAGGCTTCCGGAAAGGCCCGGCGTGTGGATGGGGTTGAGATAGATCCAGGTGAAGCCCAGGGCGGCAATGCGCTCCAAGTGCTTTTCCCAACGGGGAATAGGCCCCGCCAGGGTGGGGAACAGGTTGTAGATTAGCGTGGGTTCGGGCATTTCTCACCTCTGTTTAAGTTCCGGGTTCCGGGTTCCGAGTTAGTGCTGAGGAAGTTGGCTACGATAGTGATAAGTAGTAAGTAATAAGTATGGGGTCCGAGACTCTTCCTTGGACTGATCTGCTCGCTGATCACTAATTACTTATTACTGATTTCCGTCTTCCCCTCGATATTTTCTTAACCGCGCCGCCAGGCGGGCCGCCGCGGGGCTATTGCGCATCTCTTCCAGGGTCAAAGGCAACTTCCGCCGCCAGTTGGGGTACTGGGTAGTGGTGCCGGGGAGGTTTTGCTGCTCCGGCACCCCGAAAATTTCCTCCAGGCGCACTTCCATCAGGGCCGCCCGGCTGCGGGCCAAATATTCCAGGACTCCGAAGCGCACTTCCTCCGGGCAGGCGTCCGTAGATGCTTCGGCCTTTCCTTTGCTCCCCGATTCAACGCCTTGGTCCCCCGATACCGCCAGCAGCCGCTTTCGGTCCCCCTCCCGGGCCGCGGTTTCCTCCGCCGCCAGGTGGGGCTGGGGATAAAGGCCCAACTCGGTCTTGAGCTTGATGTCCCCCCCCTGCCAGTAGCCGGCCAGGGTAGGCAGGTCATGGGTGGTGACCGCGGCCACCGCGTTTCGGGGATAATCTTCCGGGTCTTTAAAATGGCCGTCACCGGTGCGCTCAAAGTAAAAAACCCGGTACGACAAAACCTTCCGGCGGGCCAGTTCCCAGCGCACCCGGGGGGGAACGGTGCCCAGGTCTTCGCCGATGATCAGGGTGCGGCGGCGTTGGCTCTCCAGCGCCAGGACCCCCAGCAATTCCCGTGAGTTATAGTGGACGTAAGCGCCTTGGGCGGCGCTGCGGCCCCGGGGAATCCAGAAGAGGCGGAAGAGCCCCATGACGTGATCCAGCCGCAGCATCCCGTCCGGAGGCAGGTTGGCCCTGAGGGTGTCGATGAACAGCCGGTACCCGTCTTGGCGCAGGCGCTCGGGAATCAGGGGCGGCAGCCCCCAGTTCTGGCCCCCGGGGTTGAAGGCGTCGGGGGGCGCGCCCATGTCCGCCCCTTGGGCGAACAGGCCGGGGTAGGCCCAGGTTTCCGCGCCGCCCGCGGCCGCGCCCAGGGCCAGGTCCTGGTAGAGGGTGAAAGGCAGGCCCCTGGCCCGGGCTCGGGTTTGCGCGGCCTCCAATTGTCCGGCCGTCAGCCATTGCCAATATTGATGGCTGTTAATCGCTTGCCGGTGTTGGCGGCTGAACGCCTCCACCGCCGGGGTCTCCGGGTGTTGATATTCCCGGGGCCAATCCTGCCAGTCGCCGGACCCTAAATAATCCGCCAAAGCATTGTATTGCCCGAACCGCTGGAGAGGCAATCCGCCTGCCGCCACGAACCGGGCGAATTCCCGGCCCCGGTCGGTCAACGGATGCTCCGGGAGGCCGTGGACCTCCAGAAATTCTCGAGACAGCAGCTCCAGGACCTGCCTTTTCAGGCGGTGGACTGCCGTATAATCCACCAGGGTTGCAGAGCGGACGCGATCCAGCAGACCACGGGTCTCCGCCGCGGCCCACAAATCTTGCACTGCCCGGCATTCCCGGAATTCCGGGACGGCTTCCAGGTCCAGATATAAAAAATCCCGGAAAACCCGGGTACTGGGGGAATAAGGACTGGGGTCGATCTTCTCCCCGGGACGGCGGGCATGGAGGGGATTTACCCCCACAAACGCGGCCCCCAACTCCCCGGCCCAGTCGATGGTCTCCTGAAGATCGGCAAAATCCCCCATCCCCCAATTGCGATCACTCCTCAAGGCATATAGAGGCAGGTTCAGCCCCCAGAGCCTTTGATCCCGGGCCAAAGCCGGGGGCAGGTAAGCCTGGCCGGGGGCCGCGATCAGCCGTGTTTCCCCCCGCTCCCGCAGGTTTGCGCCCTCCAACTCCACTTCCAATTCCAGGTCATAATACCCGGGGCGCACCTCCCCGGGAAGAGGCAGCTCCAGCCGGGAGCGGAAACCCGGCCCCAGCAGAGGATCATCCACCGCCCGCCGGGCCAGGGGCGGAGAAGCGGGCAGGAGAGCTTCCCAGGCAGATTCCCGGCCTTCTTCATCCTTAATGGTCCCGGATACCCGCAGGACAGGCGGGTCCCCGGCGGGCGTCCAGGGAGAAATAACGAGACGAGGCCGCGCCGCATCGTGAAAGACCACGGTTAACCCGTCCACCAACCCGGACCAGGGCCGCAGCCGCCGCCGGGCGATTTCCCGGGAGGCCTGCTCCGGGTCCTCCCAGGCCACTCCCATGGCCGT
>DYJG01000447.1 GCA_020723225.1 Desulfobacca acetoxidans
CCGGCTGGAGCGCCACTTCACCTCCACCGAGCGCCAGAACACCCAACTGGCCAATCTGATGCTGGCCGGCACCCTGCGCCAGGCACTCCTCCAGGAAGAAGCCAAAAAGCGGATCGCCGAACTCTCCGTCCTCTTCGAAGTGGGGAAAGCTTTGAGCTCCACCGTCGAACTGGACGTGCTGCTGGAAAGGGTTGTCACCACCACCGCCAAGGTGATCGCGGCACGGGGCGCAGCTCTGCAAATTATCGACGGGGTTACCAAGGAGGTGCGCGTCTCCTCCCAATACGGGGAAATCCCCATGAGCTGCCCCTCCCCCACCACCATCCTGGCCACCCCGGCCAGCCCCGGGGAACTTCCCTTTTTGCAGGGCCAGGAGACCAACGCCGCCGGTCAGATCCACTATTTCCTGGCAGTGCCCCTCACTTTTAAGGGCCAGCTCCAGGGGACCATCTGCGTTTACGATAAGTTTGCCTCCAACGGCGGCTACCTGCCCTTTGATCCGGAGAACCGCCAGCTCCTCTACACCATGGCCGGATTGATCGTCAACGCCATTGAAAACGCCCTCACCTTTAAGCAGGTGGAGACCTTGGCGGAGAAAAACGAGCGCATGGTCCACAATCTCACCGTGCTGCAAATTATCTCCCGGGCCTTGTTGACCACCGTCCAGGAGGAGAGGCTGCAAGAGATCATCCTTCAGGGCCTTACTCTGAAACAGGGTTTGGGGTTCGACCGGGCGGTGGTGCTCCTGGTGGATGAAGCATCCCAGAGCCTTAAAGGCATTAAAGGCGCACTGCGTTCCTCCAAACTCGAAAACGTCCCTCTCTTTGAGGCCTTGCTGTCTCCTTTGGCCGCAGAAATGCAGATGGAGGACTGGCAGATCCCCCTGCGCTCCGACCAGGGGCCATTGGCCCTGACCGTGCTCCAAAAGCGGCCCTATCATATTCAAGGAATTGCCGTTGAGACATTATCCAGGGCCTTGCCGGCGGATTTCACCGCCACGGAATTCTTTGTGGTCCCCCTCATGGCCAAGGACCGGACCACCGGCGTCATCATGGTGGATAACGGGGCCTCCGGCAGGCCCCTGGAGGAGGAACCGCTGCACGTCTTGCAGATGTTTTCCACCCAGGCCGGTTTGGTGGTGGAAAACGCCCATCTCTACTCCACCATCGAAGCCAACAACCGGGAATTGCTGCTCATCCGGGAAAGGATGCTGGAGTCCGACCGCCTTGCGGCTCTGAGCAGCCTGGCCTCCGGCATGGCCCACGAAATCCGCAACCCCCTGGTTTCCATCGGCGGCTTTGCCCGGCGCATCTCCAAGATGGTGGAAGAAAAATCCCCCTTGCGGGGCTATGTGGAGGTAATCCAGGAGGAAGTCACCCGGCTGGAAAAGCTGCTCCGGGAAATCCTGGATTTCACTGGCGAAAACTTGAGCTTTTACGGCGACCACGACCTGAACAAACTGCTGGAGGACACCCTGCTGTTAGTGCAGCGGGATCTGGACGCCTGCAAGATTAGAGTGGTCAAGGATTTTTCCCCGTTGCCCCGCCTCCATTGCGACGACCGGCAGATCAAGCAGGTCTTCTACAACCTGTTTCAAAACGCCCTCCAGGCCATGCACGGGGGAGGCGTACTTAACATTCGCACTTATACCCTGGAAAGGGAAGACGGCTTATACGAAGCCGTGGCCATTACCGACACCGGCGGGGGGATCCCGCTGGAGGTCTTACACAATATCTTTAATCCCTTTTTCTCCACCAAAGATTACGGCACCGGCCTGGGGTTGGCCATTGCCCAGCGCATCGTTTCCCGCCATTACGGGCAGGTGGAAGTGAACAACGAGCTGGGCAAAGGGGTGACCTTCATCATCTCCCTGCCGGTGGCTAAATACTGTCTGGTGAAAGAGCCTGGCCATGGCGCGGCCCAGGCCAGCACGCTGAAGGCTCCCAAAGGAGGAGGACGATGAAGAAGATCCTGGTGGCAGACGACGAAATGAGCATTCGCCTCCTTTATAGCGAAGAACTGAAGGAAGAAGGCTACGAAGTCTACCTGGCCGCCAACGGCAGAGAAGCCCTGGACATTGTGGCCAAGGTGCCCCTGGACCTGGTCATCCTGGACATCAAGATGCCGGAGATGGACGGCATTGAGGCCCTAAGGCAGATTAAGGAAAAACAGCCGGACCTGCCCGTGCTCCTCAGCACCGCCTACGGAGAATACCGGCAGGACTTCGCCACCTGGGCCTCGGACGAATACCTGGTCAAATCCTCGGACCTGGATGATTTGAAGGCCGCGGTCAAACGCTACTTGAAAGATTGAGTTTCCGAAGGTGGGGCATGAATAAACTCAAAGGTTTGCTTCTGCTGCTGCTGGGCGCGCTCCTGGTGGATTTTGCCCTGGAGAACGCCGTTGCCGGCCCGCAACTCAAGCTGTTTCACTTCGAATTGGGAAGACTGCCCGCCTATCTGCTGGTTTACGGCAGTTTAATCTTCGGCTTTCTAAGCGGTTGGCTGGCCTTTGCCCTCAAGGCCCGAAGGCAGAAACAGGCCGCAGCGGCCCAGGAAAAGCCGGAAGCCCCGCAGGCTGCCCAGGAGCAGGTCTTGTAATACCGTTTTGCGTTTTTCGTTGTAGGGGCGAACCTTGTGTTCGCCCAGATGCATTCAGGGCGAACACAAGGTTCGCCCCTACGGCACATCTCCCCTCCCGGCGTCACCGGTTCCGGGCTTCGATCAGCTCCTTCACCCCCTTGGGGTCCGCCAGGCCGAACCAGAACAACCCCGGGCCGCCGGACTTATCCCGGATGAGCAGGTTGCCCACCCGCAAGATGGTCTGGCTCAGACCCCGGCGCACCAACACTTCCCCCAGGTTTTCCCAGGGAATATCTTCCCGCCTGTCGCCCCAGCGCCAAACTTTGCTCACCCCCTGGGGGGTC
>DYJG01000448.1 GCA_020723225.1 Desulfobacca acetoxidans
CTGGGCTTCCCCGACCCGGGCAAAGCCTCGGGCACCGAGAAAAAGGTCCTCTCCGTCTTCCGCCAGGTCCGGGACAGCATGCGGGAGCTGCTGCTGGACCTACTGCGGCAAAAAATCTCTCAGGTATCAGGCTCATAAAGCCACAGCCAGCACGGATGTAATCAACGAGAAAATTTCTTGCAATAAGTAACGTTAACCGTTACATTAATGCAAGACATGATCAGAACCTTCGCTCAATCTTGGCTGGAAGAATTCTGGCATGATGGCAAACATAAGCGGGTGCCGCCGGAACTTGCGGCCCGGCTGCTGCGAAAGATGGATATTCTGAATCAGGCCATGGCCTGGAAAGACCTGCAATCGCCGCCTTCTAACCGTTTTCATGCCCTGCATGGCGACCGGAAAGGACAATTAGCCATCTCGGTCAGCGCTCCCTGGAGATTGTGTTTTCGGTTTGAAGAAGGCGATATCTTTGATCTTGAACTGGTGCAATACCATTAAGGGAGGAAATTATGCTGCCCCGCAACCGCCGCCCCACCCCGCCGGGAGAGATCCTGCGTCATGAATTTTTGGAGCCTTTGGGTTTGACGCAAAAGGAACTGGCGGCGGCCTTGGGTATTACCCGGGTGCGCCTGAGCGAAATCCTTCGGGGCCGGCGGGCCGTCACTCCGGACACGGCCTTGCGCCTGGCCCGCTTTTTCGATACCACCCCGGAGTTTTGGCTCGGCCTGCAAAGGGATGTGAGTCTGTGGGACACTTTGCAAACCCATGGTGCGGAATACGAAAAGATTAAGCCGCTAAAGACTGCGGCCTAATCATTTGCCGCAATTTCTGAGCATTTTTAGCAGGAACAATGCGACTCAGAGCAGCCTTATCAGGCAGACCCGCCTCCGACTCCCAGGGCTATCGCATGTAAAAAACAAGTGGAGAGGACCATAGGAGATGGGTCTATAGACTCAGGGTTAAAAGGGGAAAAGGTTAAAAGGGAAAACGTAATGGCAGGTGAAGAAGTCTTTTTCCCCTCTTCCCCTTTTGACCTTTTGGCCCAGTTATCAGGGCGATCGCGACCCATGTTTCGCCGGAACCCTGATAGAACCGTTACATGCGATTGCCCTGCTCCGACTCCCCAAAACCCTTGCGAGAAATATTTTTTAGGTATTAAATATATAGATAAGGTCTAATGAGCATTGGTTCATTAATTTTTTTGGGTTTTCAGACGATCTTTTTTGCGAGGAGATATAAGTTATGACCGACTGTCCTTCCGGCGCCGATCCCAAAAGCTGCGGCGCCGACCCCAAGTCCTGCCCGGGTTGTTCCCCGGGGCAGCAGCAACCTGCGGATACCAGCGATAAGGAACTCAACCGCACCCTGAAACAGATCCGCCATAAAATCCTGGTGATGAGCGGCAAAGGCGGCGTGGGCAAAAGCAGCGTGGCCGTGAGCCTGGCCCTGGCCCTGGCCCGCCGGGGCTACCGGGTGGGCCTCATGGACGTGGACCTCCACGGCCCCAACGTGCTCAGGATGCTGGGCCTGAAAGACCCCCTGGACCTGATGCACGCCCAGTTTCCACTGCCCCCGGACCTCTTCGACAATCTCCGGGTCATCTCCATCGAGGTCCTGATGAAAAACCGGGAAATGGCGGTGATCTGGCGGGGTCCTTTGAAACACCAGCTCATCCGCCAGTTCCTCACCGAGGTGGTGTGGGGGCCGCTCGATTACCTGGTGATCGACGCGCCTCCCGGCACCGGCGACGAACCCATGAGCGTGGCCCAAACCATTCCCGAGGCCCACGCCTTGATCGTCACCACCCCCCAGGAAATCTCCCTGGCGGACGTGCGCAAATCCATCAATTTTTGCCAGAAGATCAACATGGACATGCTGGGGCTGGTGGAAAACATGAGCGGCTACCGCTGCCCCCACTGCGGCGAAGCGGTGCCTTTGTTCAAAAGCGGCGGCGCCGCAAAGACCGCGCAGGCCGCCAAGGTGCCTTTTTTGGGCGCGCTGCCCTTCGACCCCAAAGTGGTGGAGGCCGCGGACCAGGGGGAACTCATCCAACTGCCGGAATCCGAGAGCCCCTTCTTCCAGGCCTTGCATCCCATCGTCGATTACCTGACGGAGGTCCTCTCCCCCACCGCGTCCCGGCGGGAGCCGGGGGTCTGGAAGTTCGCCCTGCCCTTGGAGGACGGCAAGCTGGCCGCCAAGTTCGGCCAGGCCAGGAACTTTGCCTTGCTCACCGTCAAAGACGGGGCCATCGTCGATCAGGAAACCATCCCTACCCCGGCGCACGAGCCCGGCGGCATCCCCGAGATCCTGGAGGACCTGGGGGTCACCCACCTCATCGCCGCGGGCCTGGGGGAGAAAGCCCAGGGCCTGATCCAGCACAAAGGCATCGAGGTCTTTCCGGGCATCCCCAACGGCAGCCCGGAAGAACTGGTGCAAAACTTCCTGAAAGAGCACCCAGCGCCGCCGCGGCAGTGCGCGGCGCCGTGAGTTCCGGTGATCAGTAATCAGTGATCAGTGATCAGTGATCAGTGATCGGTGTTTTTCACTGATCACTGATCACAATCTCTTCTGGCCCTCCCCTAAATTGCATCCCGTCTCTAGGTGAGCGTAATAACCTTGTCCGCCACCTGCATGGAGGTAATGATATCCAGCATGTTGGTGACTTCGCCCACCTGATTTTTCTCAAAGAGGCCAAAAGCTTTCAGGCAGGGGCCACAGACCAGGATGCCCAGGCCATTTCGGGCCAATTCTTGCAAGTGAGGCAAGCCTTCCGAACCCGCCGCCGTATGTTTGACTGCCCCATTTAACAGGATCAGGCGCCAGAGATCGTCCTTCATTTCCTTCATTTTCATGATGAAGTTGACGACGATATGCTGCCCCAAGGCCTCATCTGGTTTACCCAGGCTATCCGTGGCCAG
>DYJG01000449.1 GCA_020723225.1 Desulfobacca acetoxidans
GGAGGTGCAGACCCCCAGAGGCCCCCAGGCCGGGTCGATTTTTAGCCCCACCCGGCCGCTCAACGGCGATTTGCCGGCAAAGAGGCCGATGATAGCCGGATTTTTTATGCTCAGGAAAATATCCCCCCCGTTCTCCACGATCACCTCGTCGCTCAAGGGGGCCAGGGCCCGGCCCGCCCTTTCCGCCAAGGCCCCGGCCACCGCGGCCATGGGGCCGACCCCGGTTTTGGCCGCGGCGGCAATCATCTCCCGGGCCACGGCCGGGGCAAAGGGGTCCTCGGGCCAGGGGGCCAGGGCTTCCAGGAAGCCGGGATGCCCATTGATGTAGCTCTCCAACTGCTGCCGTTCCTGGAGGACCGTTTGGCGCACCTCCGGGGTGAAATCCCGGACAGCCAGGACCCAGAGGTCGGTTTCCTTCACCGCCACCCGGAAACCCGTCAACCCTTCCCGGGCCATGCGGGTTCTATATGTGCGTGGTTCGTAAGTCATAGTTTTTCCTGATAGTTCAAAGTTCAAGGTTCAAAGTTCAAAGTTGAGAGCATCTTGCTGACATTCAGTTGTCAAATTAATGCAGGAATCCAATCATTCCAGGGAGCGCCAGGCCCGGTTTTATAACTTTGAACCTTGAACTTTGAACTTTGAACAAAACAATAAGCCGTATTTTTAAAAGAGTGCCCCCTTCAAGGCGATAACAATCACCCCGCCGCACATCAAGGTGACGCCCAGCAGCCGGGGCAGAAAGGGGCGTTCCTGAAGCCACATACCCCCCAGCAGGACGCTGAACAATAAACTGAGACGCTTCACCGAGATCATATAGGCCGCGGGGGCCAGGGTCAGGCCCCGGGCCACGGTTAAGATGCTAAGGGCCACGAAAAATCCCAGGAGCAGGCCCCAGCCCCAGATGGACCTGAGGGTCAGGCCCCGGGGATTCCGTATCAAGGGATAGCCGCCCAGCATGACCCCGCTCAGGAGTATGGGATAAAAGACCCCGAAGAAAGCCGGGTCCGAGTGCAGCACCGCCTTTTTAAACATCGCCGCGGTGAAAGAATAGATCAGGGCCACCCCCAGCATCAACCCGGGGCCCCGCTCCCGGGCCAGGGCCTTAAAAGGCGCCCAGATCCCGGTCCATTCGGACCCCATACTCAAAATATAGCTCCCGCCGGCGATGGCCACCACCCCCAGCAGCCCCCAGCGGTTCAGGCCCTCCCCCAAGATCACCTGGCCGGTGAGGATCATAAATACCGGCGTGAAGGCCAGAAAAGGGATGCACAGGGACAGATGGCAGACCTTTAAGGCGCGCATATACATCAGCATGGCGGTCAACTCCAGGGGCACCATGGCCGCCACCGTCCACCAAAAGACAGGGTCCAACGCCGGCCGGCTGAGGCCCAGCCCCACCAGGGCCAGAAAAGGCAGGGCAAAGAGTAAACGGGCCAACCCCATGGCGTACGGGGACAGATGCGTCAGATGCCGTTTGGTCACCGCATCCGAGCCCGCGTCCCCGATGGCCGCGGCCAGACCGAAGAAGAGCCATATTGCTGAGCCCAAGGTTAGTCCTTTTAGAAATCAGTAATAATTAATAAGAAAAAGAATATGTTGATAGGGGTTTCGTTTTTACTTATTACTTATTACTTATTACTGGTTACTTCAGCCGCCCCGCTTCTACAATAGCATTACTAACCGCCACAAATTGCGCCACACCTAAAGTCTCCCCCCGCCGGATCGGGTCGATCTCCAGGCTCGTGAAAATGGCGCGCAATTGGTCCGGGGTCAGACCAAAATCAGCAGCCCGGCTCACCAGGGTATTGTTCAGGGTCTTGCGGCGGTGGGCGAACGCGGCCTTGACCACCCGGCTGAACAGGGCCTCGTCCCGGGCCATTGGCGCGGCCTCCAGGGGGGTCAGGCGCAGCACCACCGAATCCACCTGGGGCGGCGGATAAAAGTTACCGGGACCCAGGGAGAAAATCCGCTCCAGGGCAAAATGGTACTGCATCAGCACGGAGAGCACGCCGTAATCTTTGGTGCGGGGCGGGGACAAGAGACGGTCCCCTACTTCCTCCTGCACCATAAAGACCGCCCGGCCCAGGGCCGCTTTGGCCTCCACCAGTTTGAAGAGCAAAGGCGATGTGATCTGATACGGCAGATTCCCCGCCAGGGTCAGGGGCCGGGCCGCGTTGCGGCTGCATTCCCGGAAATCAAAAGCCAGGGCGTCCCGGCAAAGAATCCGCACCCGGGGATTATCCGGGAAAAGCTCTTCCTCCAGGAATCTCGCCAGGGCCGGGTCCCTTTCTAAGGCCACCACTTTTGCGGCTTCCCTTTCCAGGAAAACGGTGAGGGCCCCCAGGCCGGGGCCGATTTCCACCACCGTCTCGTTACCTTGCAGGTCCAGGGCCGCGACGATGCGTTGGGCCTGGTGCGGGTACAGGAGAAAGTGCTGGCCCCAGGCCTTTTTAGGCCTCAGGCCCAGGCGACGGAGCAGGATCTTGGGGGAGGTGAAAGCCACCGGCGGCCTTTCGGGCCTTTTGCTGCCTGTAGCGCTTTACGGCCCAGAGGGTGAGAAAATAGGAGACAACGGCCGGGGGAACGGCGATGAGCAATCCCCCCGCCTGCAGGGCCAGGCCGCCCCGCCATAAAAGGTCCAGCGCAGAGTCCCAATCCCACGCCGCGGGCAGGTGCAAAGGGCCGCTGGGGAAGAGCAAATGTTCCCCCACCTTATAGGCGAACAGGTAGAGGGGGGCCATGGTCACCGGGTTCATGATCCAGATGCCCAGGTAGGCGGTGACCGGGGAGATCCGCAAAATGGGAGCCAGGGTGAGGACCGTAATCGTGTGAAAAGGGAACGTGGGAGTGATGCCCACGAAGACTCCCAGGGCCATGCCCCAGGCCAGCTTCCGGGGATCGCCCTGGAGACG
>DYJG01000450.1 GCA_020723225.1 Desulfobacca acetoxidans
ATGGGGACCCCAAATAAGGATACCGGGGAAGTCCCCCCTTGTCTGGCCGGCGAGCGCAACCTGGTCCTCATCGGCTACCGGGCCACCGGGAAGACTACGGTGGGCGTCCTGTTGGCCCGGCAACTTTCCCGTGACTTCGTGGACCTGGACGCGGCCCTGGAGCAGGAAATGGGCCGCGCCATTACCGACCTGGTGGCGGCGCAGGGCTGGCCGGAATTCAGGCGGCGGGAAAAGGAAATCGTGGCCCGCTACGGACTCCCCCAAGGAAGGGTGCTGGCCACCGGCGGCGGCGTGGTCCTGGACCCGGAGAACGTGCGGATTCTCCGGGGAAACGGGGTGGTGGTCTGGCTCCAGGCCCGCCCCGCGGCAATCCGGGAACGCCTCTCCCGGGACCGGGTCCAGGAGGACCAACGGCCCAGCCTTACCGGCAGCGGCACCCTGGACGAAGTGGAGGAGATGCTCCGGACCCGGGAACCCCTGTATGCGGCCGCGGCCCACGTGATCATCGACACTATCGGGAAGTCCGCCGAGCAAGTGGCGGAACAGGTGTTGGCAGCGATCAGGGAAATCGGTAAAAAGTAAACCTTGGGGGAAAAAGGGAAAGAGGGGAAAAGGGGAAAAGGTTTGGTTTTTCCTCTTTCCCTTTTCCCCGTTTACCCTTTTCCCCCCAGATTTTCCCCCGGATTTTATGCTGCCGCCCCTAGCCAACAGAATGTTTATAATTGATAAAGGAGCCTGAAATGGCGGGCAATACCTTCGGCCAAGTCTTCCGGGTGACCACTTGGGGGGAGTCCCACGGTCCGGCGCTGGGCGCGGTCATTGACGGCTGCCCGCCCCGTCTCCCTTTAAGCGCGGCCGACCTGGAAGAAGAGCTGGCCCGGCGCCGCCCGGGAGTGCAGGCCCATACCACGCCCCGGCGGGAACCGGATCAGGCGGAGATCCTCTCCGGGGTCTTTGAAGGCCTGACCACGGGCACGCCCATCAGCCTGGTGATTTATAACCGGGACGTCCGCAGCAAAGACTACGACGCCTTGCGCGAGGTCTTCCGGCCCGGGCACGGGGATTTCACCTATCAGGCGAAGTACGGCATCCGGGACCACCGGGGCGGCGGCCGGGCTTCCGCCCGGGAGACCGCGGCCCGGGTGGCCGCCGGCGCCGTGGCCCAGAAGGTGTTGGACTTAGAAAAGATCCGGGTTCTGGCTTATACCCTGGAGTTGGGGGGCATCCGGGCCCAAAACTTGGACGAAAGCATCATCTGGGACAACCCCTTTTTCTGTCCCGACCCGGCTGCGGCCCAGGCCATGAACCAACGCGTTAAAGAGGTTAAAGCCCGGGGCGATTCCCTGGGGGGGCTGGTGGAGGTGCGGGTTAAAGGCTGCCCCCCGGGGTTGGGGGAGCCGGTCTTCGACAAGCTGGACGGGGCCCTGGCCCAGGCGGTGATGTCCGTGGGCGCGGTCAAAGGCGTGGAAATCGGCGCGGGTTTTGCCGCGGCCCGGATGTTGGGCTCTGAGAATAACGATCCCCTGCTTCCCGGGGGCGGCTTTGCCTCCAACAACGCCGGAGGCATCCTGGCGGGCATCTCCAACGGCGATGAGATTGTGGTCCGGGCCGCGGTCAAGCCCATCCCTTCCATCGCCATCGAGCAGCAAACCATCGATGTTTCCGGCCAACCCCGCACTTTGAGCATCAAAGGCCGCCACGACATCAGCGCCATACCCCGCATCGTGCCGGTCATTGCGGCCATGGTACGCCTTACCTTGGCAGACTTTCTCTTGCGCCAGAGGACGATTAAATGACGGTCTTTGATCTTCGGTCTTCGGTCTTCGGTGGGCTATGGCCATGAAGGTAGCCATTATCGGCGGCAGCGGGCAGATGGGCAAGTGGTTCCAGCGCTTCTTCGAGGGCCAGGGGCTGGAGGTGCTGTCCGCGGACCTGGACACTCCCCGGACGCCCCAGGAAGTGGCGAGCCTGGCGGACGTGGTCATCATCTCCGTGCCCATCCCCCAGGTGAAGAAGGTGGTGAAGGAGGTGGCCCCCCATCTCCGGCCGGACGCGGCTCTCATGGACTTCACCTCCGTGAAGCAGGTGCCTCTGGCGGCCATGCTGGACCACTTCCCCGGCGAAGTGGTGGGCACCCATCCGCTGTTCGGGCCGGGGGAGGAGAGCATCCAGGGCCTCACCATGGTGCTGTGCCCGGGCCGGGGAGAACGCTGGCTCAACTGGCTCAAAGACCTCTTGGAAAAAGCAGGCGCCCGGGTCAAGGTCACCAGCGCCACGGAGCACGACCGCCTCATGTCCGTGGTCCAGGGCCTGGCCCATTTTACCCTCATCGCCCTGGAACGGGCCATCCGGGAACTGGGGGTCCCCTTCCAGGACCTGGAGGATTTCGCCACGCCGACTTTTTCCACCTTGCATAACCTGGCCCGGCGTCTCTTCACCCAGGACCCGAAACTATACGCCTGCATTCAACTGGCGAATCCCGCCAATCGCCCGGCTCTCAGGGCCTTGGAAGATTCCGTGGCCGACATCCTCTACTTCATCCAGCGCCAGAACCCGGACGGGTTGGTGCGGCTGATCGAGAGCGTCAAAGAAGGATTTACCAAGGAAAAGGACTGATACTGATTTGCCGATGGAAAGACGGGATTTTGTAGGGGCGAACCTTGTGTTCGCCCAGATGCATGCAGGGCGAACACAAGGTTCGCCCCTACGGGAAAATGGACCTTGAATAGAAAAGTTAGACCTCTGCAAAAGTAATTCTTTTGTCATTCTGAACGGAGCGAAGCGGAGTGAAGAATCTGGTTTTTGGGCGAACCAGGATTTTCGATCTGCTTGTAATCATCGGCACCGCCGGGAAAAGCCTTGCCGCCAAAAACGAGATTCTTCGGTCGCTCCGCTCCCTCAGAATGACAA
>DYJG01000451.1 GCA_020723225.1 Desulfobacca acetoxidans
GTCTCGGCCCGGAGGATTTCCCCCAATTGCCTTAAGCCCCCGCCGGTGCCCAGCAACTCCGGCTCCGGGCTGATGCTGAGGTTGAGCCCCCAGGGTTGGCCCGCCAGGAACCGCTGCACCTGCTCCCCCAAATGGTGGGTGTTCACCGCCGCCTGGTGGAACCCGGCCTCCTCCAACTGAGCCAGGAGCAGTCCCAAGAGGGGCCGGTTGAGGATGGGCAGCAGGGTTTTGGGCACCATCTCCGTGAGGGGCCGCAGTCTAGTCCCTAACCCTGCCGCCAGGATTGCCGCTTTCATGGGGTCTTCGGTCTCCGGTCTTCGGTCTTCGGTTGCTGAGTACCCATATATCCTCTAAGCAGGTGAACATGAGCCTATGGCTCACCCGTAAACCATGAAAAGTTCAAAACGGGCCTCTCGCCCGCCATGGTGATCCGTACAGGCTTGAAAGCTTGTACTACCGCTTAGAGAGCGGTTTTTACTGACCACTGACCACTGGTCACTGATCCCTGATCCCTGGCCCCTGATCCCTGGCCCCTACTTCTTATACCCAAATTGCCGCAAAATATCCCGCCTCCAGACCCGCCCTTCATCCCCCTCAACACCCTTGGGGGAAAGGCCGTCCACCACCCCCAGGATGCCCCGGCCCTGCTCCGTCTGGGCCAGGATCACCTCCACCGGATTGGCGGTGGCGCAGAAGATGCGGCAGACCTCGGGGCAAAGTTTGACCGCGTTCAGGACGTTGATGGGAAAGGCGTTCTTCAGCAAAATGTTGAAGGTGTGGCCCGCGGCCAGGCGCCGGGCGTTTTCCGTGGCCGCGACCATCAATTCCGGGTCGTTCCCTTCCACCCGGATAAGGCAGTCTCCGGAGGACTCCGAAAAGGCCAGGCCGAACTTGATGCCCGGCACGGACCCTACCAGGATTTCGTAGAGGTCCTCCACGGTCTTGATAAAATGGCTCTGGCCCAAAATGAGGTTGGCGCCTTCGGGAATCTCCAATTTTTCCACCAGGAGTTCCATACTTATCCCCCCTGTTTCCTAGACCGGAAAACCTTTCCGATCCTTGATTTTTGTGGTATTATAGGCGTGTTAAGGGGAAGGTGACAAGAGTTTTCCCGGCGGTTCCATCAACCCTGCCCAATTCCCTGTTGGGGTTAGCATTTGCGTAAATTGATCCGTTTATTTTTCCTCTGGCTGCTCCTGGGGGCGCTGGCTCCCGTGGCCCTGGCAGCCGGGGAGATCAAGATCGGCCTCTATCTGCCCATGACCGGCGCGGCTGCGGCCATGGGCCAGATGGTATTTGAAGGCGTACAGGTGGCCCATAAACTTAAGCCCCGGGTCCTGGGACAGGATATCAAATTGGCCCTGGTGGACACCAAAAGCGACAAGATCGAGGCGGCCAACGCCGTGAGCCGCCTCATCGAAAAGGAAAAAGTGGCGGCCATCATCGGCGAGGTCATCAGCTCCGATTCCCTGGCCGGCGCGCCCATTGCCGAGCGTGCCGCGATTCCCAACATCGCGCCCACGGCCACCAATCCCCTGGTTACCCAGGGCCGGAAGTTTGCATTTCGGGCCTGTTTTGTGGATGATCTCCAGGGCCGGGTGGCCGCCCGTTTCGCCCGGGAACACTTAAAGGCGAGCAAAGCTGCGATTCTCATCGACCAGGCCCAGGACTACTGCGTGGCCATAGCCAATTACTTCCAGGAGGAATTCAGGAAACGGGGCGGCGAGATTGTGGGAGTGAGCTACATCCAGACCGGGGACCAGGATTTCTCCGCCCAGATTTCGGCGCTCAAAGCCAAAAACCCGGACCTGATCTATGCCCCCAATTATTACGCCGAAAACGCTCTGCTGGCCAAGCAGCTTCAAGACTTGGGGGTCAAGGCACCCATCCTCACCGGGGACGGGGCCCAGGTGCCGGAACTCCTGAGCATCGGCGGCCAAGCGGTGGAGGGCATGTATTTCACCGCCCACTTCCACCGCCAGGGCGCGGTCACGGACTTGGGAAAAAAATTTCTACAGGCCTTCGAAGATACATATAAAAAAGAACTGGACGCCTTTTCGGCTCTCGGAGGAGATGCCTATTTCCTGCTGTTGAACGCCATGGAAAAAGCAGGCGGGACCGACGGCCCCAAAGTCGCCCAGGCGCTGGAGGCCACCAAGGACTTCCCCGGGGTCACCGGCAAGATCACCATGGGCCCGGACCACAACCCCATCAAAGACGTGGTGGTGCTCAAGGTGGAAAACGGGAAGTTTGCGTATCAGACGACGATAAATCCGTAAATTTTAACCGCCGATGAACGCCGATGAACGCAGAAAAGAAATAGACAAGATTACGGAAAAAATAATCGGCTGTGTCTATAAAGTTAGCAATACGTTGGGAAGCGGTTTTTTGGAAAAAGTATACAAAAACGCTTTGGCTCACGAAATTCGGAAATGCGGCTTACAGACACGGCAACAACATAGCATACAGGTTAAATACGATGGTGCAATAGTTGGTGAATTTGCTGCAGATTTGCTGATTGAAGAAAAGATCGCATTATCGAACTAAAAGCAGCTAAGGCCCTTGATGATGCGCACATGTCCCAGTGCCTTAATTACTTGAAAGCTACCGGGCTTTCTGTCTGCCTGCTGGTTAATTTCGGCAGACCGAAAGCTGAAATAAGGCGCATTGTAAATAATTTTTGATCTGCGTCCATCGGCGTTTATCGGCGGTGGAAAAATATGACTAAACAACAGAGCCTTTTCAATATGGAAGCACGACACGTACACATCAATATCGAAGATGAAATTCGCAAATCGTACCTGGAATACGCCCTGAGCGTTATTATCGGCCGGGCCTTGCCGGACGTGCGGGACGGGCTGAAGCCCGTGCACCGCCGCATCCTCTTCTCCATGTCCGAGG
>DYJG01000452.1 GCA_020723225.1 Desulfobacca acetoxidans
GGCGCAGTTCGAGAAAAACCCGGGGCGCTGGTGCGCCACCCCCCAGTATTTGCGGGAACTACACCGGCTCTTGAATCAAAAGATCGAAGAGATCGCCGGGGAGGAAGAATTCTTTCCCCTCCTCACGCCCGGGGACGACTCCTTCGCCGGGGCCTGTATCGTCGCTTCCGGTGTGGCCCTGGCCCATACCTGGGACCTCCTGGAGGAGATGGACCTGCTCCGCCGGGTCGATCTCTACCAGGCAACCCTGCCCTACCCTTTGCATCAGGATTTCGCCAGCCATATCAAGTCACATTATCAGCGCGTGCTGGTCCTGGAAGAGACCTACCCGGTCATCGAATTGCAGCTGCGCCAGGATCAGGTCCGGGGCCGCAACGACAAAACCGTTCCCGCCGCGGGAGAATTGACGCCGGAGGTGATCCGGCCGCTGATAGAAAATTTCTTGGATTTGCCGCCGAACGCACCGGCGACCATTTCCGGCGGGGAGGCCACCCGGCCCACCCTGTGCGCCGGCTGCGGCCACCGGGCCGCGTTTTACGCCATCCGGGAGACCTTTCCGGAGGGCATCTTCCCCAGCGATATCGGCTGCTACACCCTGGGAATGAACCTGGGCGCGGTGGACACCTGCCATTGCATGGGCGCCGGGATCAGCCAGGCCGCGGGATTTTACCGGGCCTATGCCGACTCGGGAGAAACAATCCCCACGATTGTGGCCACCATCGGCGACTCCACCTTTTTTCACGCCGGCGTCCCGGCCTTGATCAACGCGGTCTTTCACCAATCCCGGTTTATCCTGGTAATCTTGGACAACGCCACCACGGCCATGACCGGCCACCAACCCACACCTGAATTGGGGCTGACCGCGGCGGGAGAACCGGGCCGGCCGGTCTTTCTGGCCGATCTGGTCAAAGCCTGCGGCGTCCGTTTCTTAAAAGAAGCCGACCCTTACGATATCCCGAATTTTACTTCCCTGCTTCAGGAAGCGGACCGCTATTGCCGGGGCGCCGACGGCGGCGTGGCCGTGGTCATCGCCAAACACCCCTGCATCCTTGACCGGCAGGCCCGGAAGGAGCAGCCGGTCCTGGAGGTCTGCGTCACCGAGGACTGTACCGGCTGCCGCCACTGCCTGGACGATTTCGAATGCCCGGCGCTGAGTCTGGCGGAAGCCACCGGGCAGGTGGTCATTGATGGCGTGCGCTGCATCGGCTGCGGCGTCTGCGTCCACGTCTGCCCCGGCGGGTCGATAACCGCCTCGCCTAAAGGGGAGAAGTAAAAATGATTTCACCGCAGAGGCGCAGAGGGAGCGGTTACGGGTTGCGGGAAAAAAAAACCCGTAACCCGCAACTCGCAACCCGCAACTTCATTTTCTGCGTCCTCTGCGTCTCTGCGGTAAATTAAAAGGAGCTTTTTTGAAACAGCAGATCATCATCAGCGGCTTAGGGGGCCAGGGAGCCCTCACCGTGACCCGCGTGCTGGCCGAGTCCGCCGCGGCCATGGATCTGGAGGTCCTCACCTCCGAGACCCACGGCATGGCCCAACGGGGGGGCACCGTCATCTCCATGGTCAAGGTCGGGCCTTTTCGGGGACCCTTGATTCCCGCGGGCCAGGCGGACGTGGGGTTGTTCCTGCACTCCAGAAATTTGGCGGTGCATTACGGTTACCTAAAATGGAACGCCGAGGTTTTTGTCAATTCCGCGGTTCCCGGGGATTATCACAACATTGACGCCCAGGAGCTGGCCCGGCAGATGGGCGCTCCCGTGGCCGCCAACCTCATCCTCCTGGGTTATGCGGTGGGGAAACAGGGGCTTTTTTGCTGTGCGGAGCTGGTGGAGCAGGTCATTCGCGAGCAGACCCCGGAGCGTTTCCGGGACATCAACCTCAAGGCCTTCCGCGTGGGAGCGGCCGCGGCGAAAAACGGTTTATAATCCATACACCTGGAGAAATGCCCAAAGATAGCTGGCAGAGAAGGAGATTGGAAGAATGGAAGAATGCCCCCGGCAAGAAAAGAATCTGGCTGAATGCTCCTGTACCTACGGACACTGTGACCGCAAGGGGCTTTGCTGCGAGTGCCTGCATTATCACCGTAAACGTGGCGAGTTGCCCGGGTGTTACTTTCCTCCGGAGGTGGAGATGACCTACGACCGCAGTATCGGCCGTTTCGTAAAATCCACCCTGTAATTCCGGAAGACGCGGCATGAGGGGCTGGAACCGAGTCAAATTTTTTTTCCTCCGCCACCGCACCGGCATCGCGGTCTGGGTCCTGGCCGCGGTGCTGCTGCTCACTCCCCTGGTGGTCCGAAATCCCTATAACCTGGGGATTCTCAACCTCATCGGCCTCTATGCCATCGTCGTTCTGGGCCTTAACCTGTTCATCGGCTACGCGGGCCAGATTTCTTTGGGCCATGCCGGGTTCTTCGGCCTGGGGGCTTATAGCTCCGCGGTGCTCACCGCCACTTACAACTTCCCGGCCTGGCCGGCCCTGGGGCTGAGCGCGGGCGCCATGGCCCTGGTGGCCCTGGCCCTGGGGGTGCCCACCCTGCGCCTCTCCGGGCATTATCTGGCCATGGCCACATTAGGCTTCAACTACGTGGTGCACAGCATCTTCGTGCAATGGGACGCGGTCACCGGCGGCCCCGCCGGCCTTTCCGGGATTCCCCCCCTGTCCCTGTTCGGTTTCGCGTTCGACAGCGAGGTTAAGTTTCACTACCTGGTCTGGACCGCGGCCCTGCTGGCCCTGACGCTCTGCCTTAATTTGGTGCGCAGCGGCGTGGGCCGGGGCCTGGCCGCCTTGGCCCAGGACGAGGTGGCCGCGGCCACTTTCGGCGTCAACATCCAGCGGGACAAGGTGCGGGTCTTCGTGCTCTCCGCGGTCCTGGCGTCCGTGGCCGGGAGCTT
>DYJG01000453.1 GCA_020723225.1 Desulfobacca acetoxidans
AAAACGGAAAAACGAGCCTTCTGCAAAAGTCTTTCCTCTGCGTATCTTTTCTCTGCGCTCTCTGCGCCTCTGCGGTGAATCCTTACTTTTGCACCGCAGAGACGCAGAGTACGCAGAGAATACAAAGAGAAAAATATGGTTAATTAAGCATTTTGCAAACGGCTCGAAAACCGTTTTTTTAAATTACAGAAAAATATCTTAGCACAATTTCTTTAACTTCCTGAAGCCAGGCTTTTCTTTCCTCCAGGGTGCTGGTGACCACCACGGCGAAGTTTTTCCGGAAAAAGCAGTCCACCCCGCAGAGACCGAAGATGCAGTTTTTCCAGATAGTTTCCAGGGGATCCCCAAAAACCGCGGCCTCCCTTTGGGGAGGGGTGTTGGAAGTATTAAATACCAACGCGGCTTTGGCTGTCACTTTAAGAAGATTCGTTCAACTTCCGGGACTCTTCCACAAAATCTTCATGCTTCCCATCTGGGCGCAGGCCGGGACACGCGCCTTTGGCGGCTTCGAACTCGTCTTCGTTCACCAGCAGCGCGGGGAGATATGGCCACTGGCGGCAGATAAAGGGTTTTACCGGGTGAATCCCGCAGCGGTTGTCCTTTAGAAAGACGCAGACCCCGTCGGCAATACCCAGGCGGGTCCCCAGGGAGGAGGACTCCAGGTAGCGAACCCGAAATTCCTCTTCATTCATCTTCAGAAACGCGGCAATGGCCGTTATTTCACCGGGACGGACGAAGATCCCACCCCTCCCGGCGCAGCAGTCCCCGCATTGTCGGCATTGGAATACTGGACTTCGGTTCATGATGTTGCACCGATCTTGGTTTATCTTGCAGAAGCTTAACTTGCTGAATTATCGGATAATTAGCAATCTCTTTACCGAAAACCGAAAACCGAAAACGGTATTAAAGGTTCTTCAGAGAAGGCTGGCCGGTGGATTCCAGAACGCTGCGCCACAAGGGGGAATCGAGTTCCAGTTCCCGGCGTTTCCCCACCGCGGCCGTGATGGGGATGTGCACGTAATGGCCGTGCCAGCGGCTCACCAGCATGGCGGTTTTGCCGGCCATGCCCGCATGCACCGCGTTCTGCCCCAGAAAGCCGCAATAGATGCTGTCATTATAGTTGGCGGGCACGCTGCGGATCAAGTAGCTGGGATCGATATACTTAAGATTGATCTCCATGTCCCGGTTCCGGAAATATTCTTTGATCTGCTCGGCCAGAAAGACCCCGATATCTCCGGGCTTGATATTGCCCGAGGGGTCTTTTATCAGATTGTTCTCTTGGAAGTATTTCTGGCCCGCGCCCTCCGCCACCACGATGACCGCGTGCCCCCGCTGCCGGAGGCGGCACTCCAGGGTGTTAAGCAGGCCGTTTTCCCCCTCCAGATCGAAATCCGCTTCCGGCACCAGGACGAAATTGACCTCCCGGAGGGCCAGGCAGGCGTTGGCGGCGATGAACCCCGAATACCGGCCCATGAGTTTCACCAGGCCGATGCCGTTGGGCGCGCCCAGGGCCTCGGTATGCGCGGCCCGGATGGCGTCGGTGGCCATCTGCACCGCGGTATCGAACCCGAAGGAGCGGGACACGAAAGCAATGTCGTTATCAATGGTCTTGGGGATGACGATGACGCCGATGCGCAGTTCCCGGCGTTTGATTTCCTGGCAGATCAGGTCCGCGGCCCTTAAAGTGCCGTCCCCGCCGATGAGGAACAGGATGCGGATGTTGATGCGGTCCAGGGCGTCCACGATCTCGCAGACGTCCTGGTGGCCCCGGGAGGAGGCCAGCACCGTGCCCCCGAAGGTGTGGATGTCGGCCACCACCTCCGGTTTCAATTCCATCAGGCCATGGCCGAACTTGGGAATAAAGCCCTGGAAGCCGTAACGCACGCCGTAGATGTGCCGGACGTTATAGAGATAGTGCAACTCCAGGACAATGGCCCGGATGACGTCGTTGGTGCCGGGGCATAAACCGCCGCAGGTGGCGATGGCGCAATGCACCTTGGAGGGGTCGAAGTAGATCTTGGCCCGGGGGCCGGCCAATTCGAAGAACAAGGGTTCTTCCCCCGGTTTAAGGCGGGACAGATACTCCCGGGAATCATCCACCAGGACCTGGTCGGCATCCTCCACAAAGGTCTTTTCCAGCACCCGGCCGTCCCGGGTGACCATGGGGATGGTCTTGATGGGAGAGTCCACCTTGGCTTCCCCCAGAGCGGGGATACGGGTGTCCAACTCTTTCACCTGTTTGAGGAAGACGATGGGTTCATTCTTTTTGGGCATCTTTTTTCCTTACAGGGCGGTAAAGGGAAGAAAATACCGGGATTTGACGCTTCTTCTCTTATCCCACATTTCACACATTCGCCGGCAAATGAATGGATTGACAGATAACCCTTATATGATATCGGTTCTTTTAACCAAAAACCGAAAACCGAAAACGATATCCGCTCACATCACCAGGTTTCGGTCATGGCCTCCAGTTCATCCTTGAGTTCCCGGGTCATCAATTTTTTAATCGCCTCCCGGGGGGCCAGGCCTTCATAGAGAATGCGGAACACCGCCTCCACTATAGGCATCTCCACCCCCAGCCTCTGGGCCAGGAAGTGGACGGCCCTGGTGGTTTTCACCCCTTCGGCCACCTCACTCATGCCCTCCAGGATCTCCGGCAGGGAAAGACCTTTGCCCAGCTTCATCCCCACCTGAAAATTCCGGCTCTGGGAACTGGTGCAGGTGAGGACCAAGTCTCCCAGACCCGCGAGACCCGCCAGGGTCATGGGATTCGCTCCCAGGCGGGCCCCCAGCCGGGTCATTTCCGCCAGGCCCCGGGTGATCACCGCGGCCCGGGAATTGGCGCCCAGGCCCATCCCTTCCAGGATGCCGGTGCCGATGGCGAAGATGTT
>DYJG01000454.1 GCA_020723225.1 Desulfobacca acetoxidans
CCCCCAGGGGGGAGAGGGGATTAAAGGAAGAAGCTTTTGACAATTCCTATAACTGCTCACTGCTCCCTGCCCTGAAAAGCTCTAAGCGGTAGAACAGGCTTTCAAGCCTGCCCGGATTACCAGGGCGGGCGAGACGCCCGCCCTACGAACTTTTTATGATTTATAGGTGAGCCAAAGGCTCATGTTCAACTGCTCACTACTTACTGCTCACTTCTTTCCCGCTTCCTCTTCCGGGACGGCCCGGATGGCGTGGGAGGGGCAGGAGGCCATACAGATGAGGCAGCCCTTGCAGTGTTCGTAGTCGATCACCGGGAAGCCTTCTTCATTAACCCTGATGGTGCTGTCGGGGCACAGGGTGCTGCAGATCCACACGCAACGATGGCAATGCTCGTAGTCGATCACCGGCCGCACCGTGCGCCACAGGCCGGTGGGCACTTTTTCCGTGGTGGCGGGCGCAAAAATGTCCGGCGCGGAGAGGCCGGCGTCGTCAAAGGGAAGATCGATCCAACGGGGCTGATCATAGGTATCCGCGGGGGGCTCAGGCGCCTCGGTGACGCATCCGGCGTGCGCTGGCAGGAGATCATAGGCCCCCAGGGCCGCGTCCAGATTCTTGGCCAGTACTGCTTCTCCCAGGTGAGCCAGTTCGTCGCGGACGGCCCGGGACAGGCAGTCCCGGGGGATAACGCCCACCAGCCGGGCCGCGGCCCCGGCGCAGGCCGCGCCTACGTACCGCTGTTCCAAAGGGTCATCGAGTGCCCCGAACCGGGGCAGGGTGAACACCGGATTGGCCAGCCGGAGCTTCTCCCGCCAGGCTTCTGGCTGTACCGTGCTGCTGATGAGCAGCACCGTCCGGGGGGTGATCCCATCCAACACCCCGGCTGCGGGGATCGATACCAAGGTCTCGTCCGCAACGATCACCAGGTCGGGCCGGCGGATGATTCCCCGTTCATAGATGGCCCGGTGGTCCGCCCGGACGTAAGCGAAGATGGGCGCGCCCCGGCGCTCCGCGCCGTAGCGGGGGGCGTCCTGCACCTCGAAGCCCGCGAGGAAAAAGGCCGTGCCCAAGATGCGGCTGGCGGTCTTCATGCCCTGGCCGCCGCGGCCGTGAAAGCGGAGGCGATACATGGCGGGTCCTCTGATTTGGCAAGGCTGCTCTTTTAAACGGTAGGGACAGCTTTTCCAGGCTGTCCCGCAAAACCCGCACAGGCTGGAAAGCCTGTGCCACCGGCAGCTTTCATGATTTTGGGTGAGCCGGAGGCTCATGCATGGCCGGTCAAAAAATCCCCCAGCGCCTGGTGGCCATGGCTTTCTTTACCCTTTGCACGGCCAGGTTCAGGGCCGCGTCCCGGGGCATGATCTTTTTGGTCTTGGATTCTTCCAGCACCAGTTTGGTATTATAGCGCACTTTTTCGGCAATGGTCTCAAAGACTGCGGCCTGGGTCGCGCCCTGGTATTCCATGGCCGCGCAGATCACGCCCCCCGAATTGGCGATAAAATCCGGGACGCAAACGACCCCTTTCTCATGGAGGTATTTTTCGGCCCCATAAGTCACGGGGATGTTGGCCCCCTGGACCACCAGTTTGGCCTGGAGACGGTGCACGTTATCCTCGGTCAAGACATCGGGGCGGGCCGCGGGAATCCAGATGTCACACTCGAAGTCGATCACCGTGTCCCGCTCAAACTTCTGGCACCGGGGATAATCAGTGACGCTCCCGCCGGCCTCTTTTACCTTTAAAAGTTTATCCATATCCAGGCCGTCCGGATTATAGATGGCTCCCCGGGAATCCGCGACGCCCACCAGAATGCCCTGGCGCGCCGCCAGGAAACGGGCGGCATGCTTGCCCACCGCGCCGAAGCCCTGCACCACGATCCGGGCCTTTTCCATCTTGAAGTCGCAGAAATAGCCGCATAATTGCAGAGCAACGTCCGTGGCCTGGCATAAGCCCCAACCGGTGGCGCCGATTTCATCCAGGGGGATGCCGCCGATTTCCGCGGGCAGTCCCGCGGCCCGGCCGATTTCATCGTTGACCCAGGACATGCACATCTCGTCCGTGCCCATATCCGGTCCGAAAATGTACTCCCGCTCATCCCTTAAAGAACAGGCCAGGAGCCGAATCAGGCGCTCTTTATCGGTTTTGGGCATATTGGGGTCGCCGTAGAGAACCACCTTGGCTCCCCCATGAGGCAAGCCCGCGGCCGCATTCTTCAAGGTCATGGCCCGGGCCAGGCGGATACACTCCTCGGTGGTGACGTCCGGAGCCATGCGCACGCCGCCGATGGCCGGCCCGGCGGCGACGTTGTCCACCACCAGCACCGCTTTCAGATTATGGGCAGGTTCATAGACATGAATAATTTTCGCCGGCCCCAATTCATCCGCAAATTCAAAGAGATCAGCCATGAGAGCTCCCTTGTTTAGTCGACCTGCCAATTATAAGGGATTTAGCGAGAAATGACGAGAATCGATTGGCGCGTCAAGGGATAGGACGCTTAAGAAAAAGGTTGCGCGGGAAACCTCCTCTCCCATATAATTTCTCCGGGCCAGGGAAGGTTCGCCGGGACCGGGAGGACTCCCGGACCCGCTTGCAGGGGGGAGGAGAATGCTGCCGCCTTGGCAGCGACAAGGAAGACGATCCCTGCTATCCCTGGCGCCAAAAGATATTCCACTTTGCCGGGCAACCGGGCATTCTTTATGTTGCCAAGCCCGTCCCCGCAGTGTATCTTTAAACGTGGAACTCGGAACTCTTAATCCGGGGGCGTAGTTCAGTTGGTTAGAACGCCGGCCTGTCACGCCGGAGGTCGCGAGTTCGAGTCTCGTCGTCCCCGCCAAGGAAATCAAGGGGTTAGGTCAGTAGGCCTAACCCTTTATTAATTCAG
>DYJG01000455.1 GCA_020723225.1 Desulfobacca acetoxidans
GACGCCTAGTGTTTGGGGAGGCAAATCTGAGGGAGGGGGCCAGGGGCCACAGGCCCCTGCCACCTCCCTCAGACTCCCTCCCCCAACCCCTTAACATTATGAATAGAAGCGGTTCCAACCCTGCAATCGTTGAGGCAAGTGTTGGGGCCCATCATACTAAATGGGTTGGGGAGGGAGGAGAGTAATGAATAGGGCTCGGCTCGTAGGCATTTCCCACTGAATAGTCAGGAACAGATGAAGTAACATGTTGGAGGAGAAAAGTGAAACGCATTGAGGCGCTATTTCTAAAGCTCAAAAAGCAGGGCGAAAAGGCCCTGATTCCTTTTATCACCGCGGGGGACCCGGATCTGGCCACCACCAAGGCCCTGGCCCTGAAGATGGCCGAGCGGGGCGCGGACCTCCTGGAGTTAGGCATTCCCTTCTCCGACCCCCTGGCCGACGGCCCCACCATCCAGGAGGCCAGTTGCCGGGCCTTGAAAGTGGGGGTGCATCTCCAGGAAGTCCTGGAACTGGCCGGGCAGATCCGCCAAAAGACGGAGATTCCCCTGGTCTTGATGGGTTATTACAACCCCATCCTGCAATACGGCCTGGAGCGCACCGCGAATGAGGCGAAGCGCCTGGGCGTGGACGGCTTCATCATCCCCGACTTGCCCCTGGAGGAGGCCGGCCCCTGGCGGCAAGCGGCCCTGGCCGCGGGGGTGGCTCCCATCTACCTGGCTGCGCCCACCAGCGGCGCGGCGCGCATCAAGAAGGCGGCTAAACTCACCAAGGGGTTTTTGTATTACGTTTCGGTCACCGGCATCACCGGCGCCCGCCAGGCCCTGCCCGCGGACCTGGAGGCCGCGCTCAAAGAGGTGCGGACTTTGGTGAAATGCCCCCTGGCCGTGGGCTTCGGCATCTCCACCCCGGAGCAGGTGCAAAACCTGGCCCCTTATGTGGACGGGGTGGTGGTGGGCAGCGCCATCGTGCAGCGGGTGGCCAGGCTGACAGGGCTGGAGCTGGTCAAGGAAGTGGGGGACTTCATCGCCGCGCTGAAGGCGCCGCTTAGGAAGAAGTGAGCAGTGAGCCGTGAGCAGTGAGCAGTAGTGAGAGGTCAGGGGCCAGGGTCAGTAATCAGTGATCAGTAATCAGGGGTCAGGTATTAGGGATCAGAGATCAGGTATCGGGTATCATCGGCCACAGGCCACTGCTTACTGCTCACTCTTAAGTCAGCATGGATAACAAAGTCCTCATCCGAGACGCCGCGCCCGACTAACTTGAAGCCATCGACGCCCTCGTCAAAGCGGCCTACCTGGAATTCCGCCCGCTGTTCCCGGAAAAGGTCTGGCAGGCCTGGATGGACAACGTCAGCCAGACGGTGCGCGCTCCCGAGGGTATGCTCATGGTCGCAGTGGCGGGCGGGATTATCCAAGGGGCCGTCAAGTTCTATCCCGACGCGTCCCAATCGGGCATGGGCCAGTGGCCTCAAGGGGTGGCGGCCATCAGAATTCTGGCGGTGTCGCCGCAGTCCCGGGGCCGGGGGTACGGCACGCTCCTGGCCCGGGAGTGCCTGCGCCGGGCTGAGGCGCTGGGGATTAGCACCATTTTTTTATTCACCGGGGAATTCATGCACGCGGCCCGGCATATCTACGAAAAACTGGGTTTTAAGCGCGTGCCGGAATTTGACCGGGCCCCCGGCCCCATCGCCTATCGCCTGGAGATGAGATAGTTCCAGGTTCTGAGTTCCCAGTTCGGGAAGTCCAAGCTGTGCCCTGGAAAGTTCTGGTTACCTGGTGGCGCAGGCGTCTCGCCTGCGCGAGATTGGGGGGGCCGAGACGCCCGTCCTACGCAATTTCCATGGTTTTTTCTCTGCTGCTCTGAAAGTGTTTCTCGCACAGGCTGGAAAGCCTGTGCCACCAGTACTTTCATGGTTTCGGGCGAGCCAAAGGCTCATGAACGGCTCGTTCCCAAGCTGTGCTTGGGAAAGGAAATTTTATAACGTTTGCCAAAAGTTTCTTCCTTTATTCCCTCTCCCCCCAGCGGGGGGAGAGGGCTAGGGTGAGGGGGGAGAAGAAAAAACTTTTGGCAACGGATATATTCGTCCATTTTTCCGTAGCGAACGAATCCTCCTTCCACCGCCTCGGACGCCTGGATAATCCCAAGAAAAAGCGTTCTCGCGGCCTGGCCTGATCCCCGTAGGCGTCCTATCTTTTGAGAAGCTGATCGCAGAGTGTTCTAAAAAAATTCAGAAAACCGGAAAAGGAAAGGGATATGAAAGAAGCGGAAGTGCGAAAATTTCATCGGCATTTCGGGTATATCGTCGTCTGGTTCATGGCGGCCCAGGCCTTCACCGGTCTGGTCCTGACCCTGGGGGGGATGTCCGCCGGCGGCGCCCCCACGTGGCTCTACAATATCTTCAGCACCCTGCATTTCGGTCTCAACCCCCTGGGGGGCATTTACCGGATTCTCCTGGTCCTGGCCACGTTGGCCCAGGGGATTTCCGGCATCATGATCTTCCGCCTGATCCGGGCCCGCACTCCTAAAGCCCAGTAACAATTTCTTTTCATCGGCGTCCATCTGCGTGCATCTGCGGTTAATCCTTTAACCGCTGATGCACGCGGATGCAGGCCGATTTCTTCAACCCCCCGCTTTCCCCGCGGTTTTATGGGTCCCGGACCGGGGCGTAGTCCAACGCCGGAGGCGCTCGGCATGCCGGAAAAGAGTGAGGGCCGCCTTGCTCTGGGGGGCGACCTTGATGAAGGGCATCTGGTTCCGCACTCCCTGGCTGACGGACGCGTCCCGGGGCACTGCGCCCAGATAATCCAGGTTCAGGTTCAGAAAATGGGAGGCCACCCGGGAGAGATGCTCGTAAACCTGCCGGGCTTCGGCTTCAT
>DYJG01000456.1 GCA_020723225.1 Desulfobacca acetoxidans
CTCACCGGGGACGTGGCCAATTCCTACATCTCCATCCGCACCCTGGAGAAGCGCCTGAATATCGCCCGCCAGAACGTGGAGGTCCAAAAGAAAAGCCTCCAGATCGCCCAGGCCCGTTTCCAGGGCGGCACCACTTCCAAGCGGGACGTGGAGCAGGCCACCACCGTCCTGGAAAGCACCGAGGCCACCATTCCCTCTCTGGAGGCCCAGTTGCGCCAGACGCAAAACGCGCTCTGCATTCTTCTGGGCATGCCCCCCAGGGATGTGGGGGATTTGCTGGGGGTAAAATCGGAAATACCCGCGCCGCCGCCCGAGGTGGCCGTGGGCATTCCCGCGGACCTGCTGCGGCGGCGGCCCGACATCCAGGCCGCGGAATGGCGGGCCGCGGCCCAATGCGCCGCAATCGGGGTGGCCAAGGCCAACCTCTTCCCGGCCTTCTCCTTGAGCGGCACCTTTGGACTCCAGGCCGGGGACGCGTCCCCCTTTGCCCTGGCTAATATGTTCGACTGGAAGAGCCGGGCCGCCAACATCGGCCCCGCGGTCCAGTGGAATCTCTTTAATTACGGCCAGATCACCAACCAGGTGCGGTTCCAGGACGCCAGGTTCCAGGAATTGCTCATTGCTTATCAAAACGCGGTGCTCCAGGCGCAGCAGGAAGTGGAAAACGCCCTCATCGGTTTTCTGAAGGCCCAGCAGCGGGCCCAGAAGCTGGTGGAGGCCACCGCCGCGGCCCAAAGGTCCGTGGACCTGGCCATCCTCCAATACCGGGAGGGGATCACGGATTTCACCACCGTGCTCACCGCGGAGCAAACGCTGCTCACCCAGCAGGACAATCTGGCGCAGACCCTGGGGGACATCTCCGCCAACCTGGTGGGGGTCTACCGGGCCATGGGCGGGGGCTGGCAGATCAGGGACGGCAAGGATTTCGTGCCGGACTCCATCAAAGAAGCCATGGCCCGGCGCACCAATTGGGGCAAGCTCCTGACGCCGGTGGCCCTGCCGCCGCCCAAGGATGAACCCAGGTATGACATCAAGGCGCCGATGTGGTAGTTAAGGCAAAAGTAAAAAGGCAAAAGTAAAAAGACAAAAAAGCAAAAAATGGATGGGAAAGAGAAGCCGTGGGATATCAGGGAGAGAACTTTTGCTTTCGCCCTGGGAATCATCAAGTTCGCCCAGTCCATTGATTTCCGAAATGAAGCCTTACGAACCTTGGGGCGTCAACTTCTGAGATCGGGAACATCAATCGGAGCAAATGTGGAAGAGGCTCAAGCCGGACAAAGCCGGGCCGATTTCATCAGTAAGTCCGCCATCGCACTTAAAGAATCTCGAGAGACCGGATATTGGCTGCGGCTGTTGAAGGAAGCCGGTTTATCGCCGCAAGGTGATTGTGAAGCCCTTCTTCAGGAAGCCGATGAGATCGCCCGCATCATTGGCTCTATAATCGTAAATGCAAAAATTAATCGCCAGCGGGAAAAGTAAAAAGGCAAAAGTAAAAAGGCAAAAGTAAAAAAGCAAAAGTTTTTGCCTTTTTACTTTTTACTTTTGCCTTAAGGTTAGGTGAAAAATGAAAAATCCCGTCCGTTTTCTCGGTCCCGCCCTTCAGGCGGCCCTATCTGCGGCCCTCCTGCTCTTGGCCCCGGCTTGCGGCGAAAGAAACGTCTACGTGCCGCCGCCGCCTCCCAAGGTGATGGTGAGCCAGCCTTTGAAAAAGCAGGTGACTGATTACCTGGAGTTCACGGGCAACGCCGCGGCCTTCAACACCGTACAGCTCCGGGCCCGGGTGGAAGGGTTCCTGGAAAAAATCCTCTTTCAGGACGGCGGTATGGTGAAAAAGGGCCAGCCTTTGTTCATCATCCAGCAGGAGCAGTACCAGGCCCAACTCCAAAAGGCCCAGGCCTCGGTGCTGGCCGAAAAGGCCCAACTGGAGCACGCCCAAACCGAATATGACCGATACTCCAGGCTGGTGAAGCAGGATGCCGCGGCCCAGACGGACGTGGACCGCTGGCATTACGAGCGGGACTCCCGCAAGGCCGCGCTCCTGGCCGCGGAGGCCCAGGTGGTTCTGGCCAAACTTAATCTGAGCTACACCAAAGTCATCGCCCCCTTTGACGGCCGCATGGGCCGCCACCTCCAGGATCCGGGCGCCCTGGTGGGCGCGGGCGAACACACCCTGCTGGCCGAGATCAACCAGATCGATCCCGTCTATGTCTATTTCAATATCAATGAGGCGGACTTGCTCCGGGTCCGGGGGAAGAAGCCGATGGCTGAAGAAGAAAAGTATCACAAAAATAATAATACTAAGCATCCGGTAGATGTCGGTCTCGCTGATGAATCCGGGTTTCCCCATCACGGCTATCTGGATTTCGCCGCCATCTCCCTTAATCCCACCACCGGCACCTTAATGCTGCGGGGCATTTTCAAGAATCCGGAAACCGTGATCCTGCCGGGCATGTTCGTCCGGGTGCGCTGTCCCCTGGATGAGAAAAAGGACGCCCTCCTGGTGCCGGATGTGGCCGTCGCCTATGACCAGATGGGTCCCTTCCTCCGCATCGTCAACGACAAGAACGTGGTGGAGCGCCGGCCGGTGAAACTCGGCGTCAAAGAGGATCAATACCGGGTGGTCTCCGAAGGCTTGCAAGGAGATGAATGGGTGGTGGTCAGCGGCCTGATGCGGGCCATTCCGGGAAAGCCGGTGACCCCGGAAAAAGAGGGGGAAAAGCCCGCAGCCGCCGGCGCCAAACCCGCCAAGGACAAGCCCAAGTCCAAGAAGGCCGCCCCATGATCTCCAAGTTTTTCATCGAGCGCCCTATCTTCGCCAACGTCATCGCCATTGTCACCATCATTCTCGGCCTGGTTTGCCTCT
>DYJG01000457.1 GCA_020723225.1 Desulfobacca acetoxidans
TGCGTCCTCTGCGTCTCTGCGGTGAAAATTTTTACCGCAGAGACGCAGAGGGCGCAGAGATTCAGAATGTTCAATTACTTATGACGCCATGTATAGTTATGACCCTCCTTTGGGTCATGTTTGTTCCCTGCGTTCAGAATGGAAATCCAACGTCTTCTCTAATCTTTTCACCGAAAACCGAAAACAGAAAACCGTCTTTAAATCTCGCCCGCGGCCTCCAGGTCCCGGGCCAGGTAGGACATAGCCCAGAAGATCAAGGCCGCGCCCGCGGCCAGCGCCAGCAGGGTGACGGAGACCCCCCATTTCAGGCCCCAGAGGTCGGCGCCCCAGCCGATGAGGACCGGGGAGGGCACGTCCCCCACCAGGTGAATGACCACGATGTTCAGGGCCACGGCCTGGGCCCGGCGTCCGGGTCCGGCCACGCTGACCACCACCGCGGTGAGCACCCCGGGATTCAAAAAGAGCAGGAAGATGGCCCCCACCAGCCCCGGCACATAAAAATAAGGGTTTTGGGCAAAGATGGCCAGCGCCGCCAGAGGGATGGACAGGGCCACCCCCAGGCCGCTCACCAACAGCGGTGCTTTGACGGTGTAAGCCAGGAGGCGGTCCCCCAGAAACCCGCCGGTCATGATGCCCAAGCCTCCGGCCACGGTGACCGCGCCGAAGAGCAGATAATTGGCCTGGGCCATCTCCAGGCCCTTGACCGCCTCCAGGTACCGGGGCATCCAGAAGGCCAGGCCCCCCAGGGTAAAGGTGATCATGCCGTAGCCCAGGGTCACCCGCCGCAGGGTGGGCAGCCGCCACAAATCCCGGGCGCCGGCCCAGAGAGTGGTTAAATGATGGCCGCTGACTGCGGGAGCGTTAGGTTCTCCCAGCATTTCCCGGCCCCCTCCCTGGACTTCAGGCAGCCGCAGCACCAGGGCGGCCAGGAGCATCCCCGGAATTCCCCCCAGCAGGAAGGCCGGGCGCCAGCCCCATTTGCTGCCGAGTAGCCCCCCCACCAGGTAGGCTGCGGCCGAACCCACCGGCAGGGCCAGGTAGAAAAACCCCAGGGCCCGGGAGCGGCGGCTCAACGGCAGGGTATCCGCCAGGTACGCGGGGGCCACGGTGCCGAAGGAGGCCTCCCCCACCCCCACCAGGCCTCGGGCCAGCACCAGGGCGGGGTAGGACACCACCCAATAGGTAAGGCTGGTGGCAAGGCTCCAGAGGACCGCGCCCGCGGCCATGAGGCGGAGGCGGCCGAAGCGGTCCCCCAGGTAACCGAAAACCGGCGAAGACAGGAAATAGACCAGAAAAAAGGCGGTGCCCAGAAACCCGAAGGCCCGGTCGCTCAGGCCCATCTCCGCCTTGATCAGGCTGCCCAGGGAGGCGACCAGGTAGCGGTCCAGGTAGTCCAGGAAATTAAGGCTGGTCAGGATGATGAGGACGCGGGTTGCCAAGGAAGAATTCCCGGAGAAAAGCTAGCGATGCCCCAAAGATAGCACAGTTCTCTCATGAGGCCAACTTGCGGCGGAAAAAATGTCGGCAAAGGAAGAAGGCCGCAACCGCGAGAATCATCAGGCCGCTGCCGATAAGAACCATCTGGCGCAGCTCGGGGGAGAGCTTGGGCAATTCTTCTCCCAAAAAATAACCCAGCAAAATATAGGAGAGGGCCCAAAATAAGCCGCCGGAATATGCGAAGAGCGCAAAGACCCGGAATCGCACCCGGGAAGCCCCGGCGGTCACGGCGGTGAGATGGCGCACGCCCATGACATAATATCCGAAGAAAATGGCCCACTTGCCCATCCGATGGAACCAGGCCTGGACCCGGTCCAGTCTTTCCGGCGGGACCCGGAGGAGATGGCCGTATCTATTGAGCAGCAGGGACCCGGCGGCGCGCCCCAGGCTGTAACTTACCGTAATGCCGCAATAAGTGCCGAGGATGGCGGTGGCCGCAGTGGGCAACGGGTGGAAGTAACCCTTGAAGATCAGGTAACCGGCGAACATCAGGACCACTTCGTCGGGTATGGGCAGGCCCACGATCCCCACCATCAGCAGCAGAAAAATTCCCAGATACCCGTAATGGGAGAGAAAATGGGGGATGCTTTCCAAGAGGATTCTCTTACTTGAGGGTGTTAACAATCTAAGACTGACTGTTGAAAACGCCTAAAACCGGGACAACGATCAGCAATGCGTTTAATGTCTGATTCTTCGGCAATCCTGTGCAATATTTCAGGAGTATAAGTGGCATTGGTTTTAGACAGGAGGTTCTTTAATTTCTCTTTTGGTTGCTGTAAATCCTCAAGTGTTTCATTTACCCGCGGAACATTTCGTTCTTTTTCTTTTGAAATAGCTTTGGAAATGGCTTTCTCATCCGATCCCTGATGGCCACCCAAAATCCCCCGCCTGTGGCCACTTCAAAATCCCCCACTAAGCAGACCTGATTTTCAAGAAAAACTGCCCGAACGGCGACAGAACGTCCAAGATCCTATTTGTTGGAATCAGACAAATGGGAGAAGGGAAGGATGAACGTTTTGAAGCCGGATCTGCAAGCGACGATCAAGACATTGCTGAGTAAAGGCGTGAGCCAGAGGGAGATCGAGCGAAAGACGGGTATCGATCGAAAGACCATCCGAAGATACGGTCAATCCTTCAATTTGCTGGCGTCACCAGAAAGTGAGCCTTCAAAATCCCCCACTGCGCAAGAGGTGGCCACCGGGTCCCTGGATGCCGCGACTCAAAATCCCCCACCCCGGCCACCGGCTCGTTCAGCATGTGAAGAGCATCGGGAGTGGATCGAGAAACAATTGAGTCTGGGCCGCAATGGTATGGCCATCTATCAGGACCTGGTGGAGCTATTCGGTTTCA
>DYJG01000458.1 GCA_020723225.1 Desulfobacca acetoxidans
TGGCGGTTAATATTAACCGCCGATGCACGCCGATAAACGCCGCTCATCTTAAGGTTTGTTGCTATAGAAAGCGAACTTTGTATTGGGTGTGTTCTCACCAAAAAATTCTTTGCGGCAACTTTTAACCGAAAACCGAAAACCGGAAACCGAAAACCGTATTAAACGTGATACGGGTGTCCGGCCTTGATGGTCATGGCCCGGTAGAGCTGCTCCAGGAGCACCAGGCGAGTAAGCTCGTGGGTCAGGGTCAGCCGCGACAACGCCAGGCGTTCCCGGGCCGTCTCCAGGGTCACCGGGTCCAATCCCAGGTGGCCGCCGATGAGGAAGGCAAGGGGCCGGGCGTCTTCTTCCCGATTGGTGAGCCAGGCGGCGAATTCCTCGGTGGTTAGCTCCTTCCCCCGAGGGTCCAGGGCCACGACGTAGGATTTAGGGGGTATGGCGGCCCGCAGGCGTTCCCCTTCCCGGGCCTTGATGGCCTCCGGCGGTAGTTTCCCCTCTTCTTTTTCGGCGCGCACGGAATGCAATGAAAGTTGCAGAAAGGGCCGGAGGCGTTTCTGGTAGAAGGCCAGACCTTCCCGGATGAAGGCCTCCCGGGTTTTGCCCACCATTAGGATAGTCACATTAAGCATCTATCATAATCGGCGTACATCGGCGTGCATCGGCGGTTAATTAAGCAGCAAAAACCGGCTCTTCCCGGAGGCGATTTTCTGGCCGTCGGCAATCCGGATAATCTCCGCTTCGGCCTGGCGGCGGCTGCCATTGGGGGTGTGAAGCACGCCCCGGACTTTAATGGCTTCTCCGGGTTTAAGGGGCTTGTGGAACCGGACTTCCAGACCCAGGGTGAGGCCGGGGCCCGCAAAGCGCCAGACCGCGTGGGCCATCATCTCATCTAAAAGCGTGGCCAGGATGCCGCCGTGGATCACCTCGGCCCAGCCCTGGTACTCCCGGGGGATGGCCAGTTCGGTCTCCGCGGCCAGCTCCGCCTCAAAATAGCGCACCTTGATCTTAAACCCCCGGGGATTGTCCTGGCCGCAGACAAAGCAATAGTTGTCGGCCAGGGGCGTGGGCAGTGGGGCGGTGGGGGATTTTTTTTCTTTTGAAGTCATTGATCTGAGTTTGATAAGGCTATTCAATTTCCCATAAAAGAAATATTTTATCTGGTTAGCGAACCTTGTGTCCGTCCCGGACGGTGGGGGCGAACACTAGGTTCGCTCCTGCGGGAAGTGCCTGTCTGACTGCAACTTTAATGGAAATCTTGGGCAAAATGGCAGATTAATTAATAGCACAGGCGAGACGCCTGTGCCACCGGGAAATGTAGGGATCAGGGATCATGATTTTACTCAATACGTTGGATTTAAATTCAGTCCAACATGCTGCCCCGCCATTTTTTAACTTTTAACTTTTAACTTTTCACTTATTACTGGCCCCTGATCCCTAATCCCTGCCTTACTTAGGCTCCGTGGGATAACCGAGCTTCTCCCAATCCGGCCAGCCGCCTTTCATGGCCCATACCTGGGTAAAGCCCATGTCGATCAACTGCTGCGCCACCCGGGCGCTGCTGCCTTCGTTCTTTCAGGCGCAGTAGAGGACGATTTTTTTGTCCTTCGGCAGGTCCTTGGCCCAGTCTTTGGCAGTCTTGGAATCCCGGCGCTGCGCGCCCTTGATTTTTTTATCGCTTTTTTCCCAATCCTGGGGGCTTCTGACATCGATGATGATGACCTGGGGGTCGGCGAGCCAGGCTTTCAGAGTGGCACACTCCAGCCGCGGCGCCTCGCTGCCGCCGCAGGCCAGGGGGAACGCCAGCATCACTCCGGCCATCAGGACCATTGCCCACAACTTTGTTCTTCGCATCTTCCCTCCTCCTCTAAGAAATATTCGTGGTTTGGAGAGAAGATAAGACGCAGAAAGCGGGGTGGCAACCCCGCTATCCCTTGGGCGTCAAGCCTAACAGGGCTGCAATCTGCCCCGCCAGGTCTTCGGTCTTTTTATCAGGATCTTCGGCCTTAGGAGTCAGCAGTTGCGGCTTATTCCGGTATTCCGGTTTCGGCGACACCTCGAATTCCGGGGGGAAGTTATTGTCAAAATACATCTGCTGGAAGCCGATGAATTTCAGGTGGTGGGCGGTGGCGTCCAGGATGCCGGTTTCATTCTTGGTTATCAGACCTTCCTTGACGGCGGCGCGGAAGCCCGCAAAGGATTCGCCCCCCTGGGTGCAGGCGATATGGCCGTGCCGGTTGGCCAGCAGCATGGAGTCCATGATCTCCTGCTCGGTGACCTCCACCACCTTGACCGCGGCATCTCCGGCCCGGCGGGTGTATTCCTCCACCAGGCGGATAACCCGGGGCATGGATACCGGCGCGCCGATCATCGCCGCCTGGGCCACGCTGGGCTGGACGGTGACGGGCTTGAAGACCCGCTTTGCCTTATCCGCCTCCAGGTAATAGCGGAAGACCGGGTTGGCGTGCCGGGACTGGACCCCCAGGACCCGGGGGAGATTGCCGATGACCCCCAAATCCTGGAGCCGGATGAACCCCTGCATGATGGCGGTGATGTTCCCGGCGTTGCCGATGGGCACGGCCACCACCTTGCCCTCCAGGTCGTAATCGAAATATTGGGCGATCTCGTAGGCGTAGGACTCCTGGCCGCGGATGCGCCAGGAGTTCTTGGAATTTAAGAGCGCCACCTGGTAGTTGTCCGCCAGGGCCTCCACCACCTTCATGCAGTCATCAAAAACGCCTGGGACTTCCAGCACCCTGGCGCCGCTCCCCAGGGGCTGGGCGAGCTGCTGGGGTGTGACCTTGCCGTGGGGCAGCAGCACCGCGGAGGCGATCTGCTTTCCTAAAT
>DYJG01000459.1 GCA_020723225.1 Desulfobacca acetoxidans
CCCTCACCGCGGCCATGGAGGGAATCTCCGGGGCCTCCAATGAAACCGGGAAAATTATCAAAACCATCGATGAGATCGCCTTCCAAACCAACCTGTTGGCCCTGAACGCGGCGGTGGAAGCGGCCCGGGCGGGAGAGGCCGGGGCCGGATTTGCGGTGGTGGCCAACGAAGTTCGGTCCCTGGCCCTGCGCGCCACCGAAGCCGCCAAGAATACCGCGGATCTCATCGAAGATACCGTCACCCGGGTCAATGAGGGCTCAGGCTTGGTGGACCGCACCGCCGGCGCCTTCTCCCTGGTGGAGAAAAGCTCCGTCAGGATCAAGGAGCTGGTGGCGGAAATCGCGGCCGCGTCCCAGGAACAGGCCCAGGGGGTGGAGCAGATCAACCGGGCCATCATCGAGATGGATAAGATGGTGCGGCAGAACGCCACCAACGCCCAAGAGAGCAACAGCGCCTCGGAGCAGTTGGGAGAACAGGCCGAGCGGATGAACCTGGCGGTGGGGGACCTGGTGGCCCTGGTGGGCGGCGCCGGCAATGAGAACGGCCATGCCGGCCTAAGGCGGCCCTCCCTTCTTGCCCGGCTCCAGGATGGCTGGAGGTCCCGGAAGGATAAAAAAACCTTGGCCTTTGCTCCCCTGGCTTTGGAAGAGGAGAAAAGGGCCTTGCCGCTGGTCGCCCATGAGGCTTCCGCGCCGCCGGGGGAAGACGATTTCAAGAATCTTTAGGGCCGCCCGCGGACAAACCAGTTTGGACTGTGGCTAAAGGGCACAGCCAGCCGCGCCCTTGCCATGGGGAGACCTTCGGGCCGGGGTCCAATGCCCCGGATGAGCCAATTTCTTTAATCAACCCCATACTTAAAGCTGATCCTCTTTGACAGGGTCTGTTTCACCGCGCAGTCTCCCGCCACCCGCAATAGAGCGGCTCTTTGGTCTGCCGTCAGGCCGCCTGCCAATTCCACTTCGTAGCCGAAGATGGTTTCTTCGGGACGGCTGCGGTCCAACACCACCTTGGTGGACGCTCCCTTAAGAGGAATGCCGTGCTTAGCCGCATACTTGCGCAAGGTAATATTGATGCAGGTGGCTAAAGCGGCCTCCAGCAGATGATGGGGCCAGAAGCCGCCGCCGCTGCCGCCTTTCTCCCGGGTGGTGTCCGCCACTCCGTGATGCTCGTTGTCGGTAAACGGGGTCCGGTAAGCCGGGTCTGCGCTGCCGGCGATGATCATGGGCGTTTATCCTTCTATTTTGAATTTTGCCTGTCAGCAAAGAAGCCTCACGCAAAGGCGCAAGAATATACTATACATGGCGATATAAATAATTGCGCATTATTAATCTCTGCGCTCTCTGCGTCTCTGCGAGATAAAAAGGTTTCTCGCAGAGGCGCAGAGGCCGCAGAGAATGCGATGCTTCGAGGATTGGCTCCTTGCACGCCCGGGAGTTAAAGGATAGACTGGTGGCATTCGCAGCCGCCGGCTGTCCCATAGGTCATCTTTTCCGGGGAGGTAAGAACCGTGCACGAATATTCCCTGATGCAGGAAGTGGTCAAGAACCTGCTGGCCAAGCTGGAGGAGCCGGGGGTGGCGACGGCAGGCAGCAAGCTGGAGGTGACCCTCAAAGTCGGGGCCTTGGCCATCCACTCCGCGGCCGCCACCCGCCAGGCCTATGAAGTCCTCGTGAAAGGCACCAAGCTGGAGAAATCCCGCCTGAACCTGATCGTCGAACCCCTGATCCTGACCTGCCCCAATTGCGGCTTTTCCGGACCTCTGCCCGAAGGCGCGGTGGACCCCCATGAACAACTGCCACTGGCCCCCTGCCCCAAGTGCGGGGCCATCTCCCCGGTGGCCGGCAGCCGGGGCGTGGAGTCCATTGAGCTAGTTTTGGAATAAAGATTTCACCGCAGAGGCGCAGAGGACGCAGAGGTTCACAGAAAAGAGAAATTTTTTGCCCTGGCAAAACCAGGGCAAAAAATTCTTTTCCTCTGCGCATCTCCGCGCTCTCTGCGCCTCTGCGGTGCAGTCTTTCTATGACTGCAAAGCGTCGCTCACAGCCTGGGGATTGCGGGCAATTACGGTGAGATAGGCGCGGGCCGCGGCATCGGGTTCCTTGCGGCTCTGTTCCCAATCGCGCAGCGTGCCCAGGGGAATGTGAAAACGCGCCGCAAACTCTTCCTGGCTGAGGCCCAGCGCCCGGCGAATGATCTTCACCTGCGGGGTCCGCTTCAGCCGTCCTTCATTCTCGGGAGTTATGGGTTGCGCATCGGGGTCTCCCAAGGCCGCGGCATGACACTCTTCTTCAGTCATGGCGTCAAAGCGAGACCAGTCATACTTGTCTCGAGTTTTCTTCGTGGTATCTGCGTCTTTCATGGGGTTCGGCTCCCCTGGCTGAGATAATGCGGATCACATCCCCTCGCATGGTATAGGCAACGTATAACAAGCGGCCCTCCGCCATGCCGATGATGACAAAGCGGTCTTCACCGTATGCCTCACGGTCATCAAGCCATTCAATGGCAAAAGGGTCTTTGAAAACCTCCCGGGCCGCCTCAAAACTGACGCCATGAGCGGCGTAATTTTTCGCGGCCTTGGTTTCATCCCATGCGAAAGCAGCATCGTTCATAAAATATACTGCTTAGCCGTAGTTATGTCAATCGCTACGCAGAGGCAAGATAAATTTTTGCCCTGGTAAAACCAGGGCAAAAAGTTCTTTTCCTCTGCGTTTCTCTGCGCTCTCTGCGCCTCTGCGGTGAAATCTTACCTCTTCCCCGCTTGCTGCATCTTGACCCAGGGGTCCTTGAGGGTCACGGTGCGGTTGAAGACCGGCGCGCCGGGCGCGGCGTCTTTATCCACGCAG
>DYJG01000460.1 GCA_020723225.1 Desulfobacca acetoxidans
TTCTTCAAGCCGTAGGCCATAGCGGGACAGGGCCAGGACCGTGTCGTCGTCCAGGGACGGGAGTTCCTGCTCTCCGGTTGGCACTGCTTCCAGGCGGGTGCCGCCCCCTTCCCGGTTGACCAGGCGCTCCGTTTTCCTGCCGATGACCCTTTGCCCGATGGCCCCGGTGGTCTTGTCCACATAAAATTCATCGGCCGCGGCCTCCCCGCCCACTAGAAGCTCCCCCAGGCCCCAGACGGAGTTGATCTTCAGGAGGTGGGAGCCCGGGCGGGATGGGTCCACGGTGTAGAGGACACCGCTGGCCCGGGAGTCAATCATGGCGATCCCGGCCACGCACATGCGGGTGTCCCGGTCCTCCAACTCGTAGCGCAGCCGATAGGAGACGGCCCGGGGGGAGTACTTGCTGGCCACCACCAGCTTATAGGCTTCCAGGAGGTTGTCTTGGGTGACATTCAACTCGGTGGCGTACTGCCCGGCGAAGGAGGCCTCCGTGTCTTCCCCCACCGCGCTGCTGCGCATGGCCAGGCGCACGCCGGGGTGCGTTTTGGCCTCAATTTCCCGGTAGGCTCCGGAGATTTCCGCGGCCAGGCCGGCGGGGACCGAGGCCTGAAGAATCAGGTCCCGGATGGCCTGGCTCTTTTCTTCCAGGTCCTCCAGGTTGTCGGGGGAAAGCCCCGCCAACAGCCCTGCTATAGTTTCGGCCAGGTTGGTCTCCCGGAGAAAAAGCTCCAGGGCCCCGGCTGTAATCACGAACCCCGGGGGGATGGGCGCATCCAGATATTTATGGATGAGGGCCAGGTTGGTGGCCTTGCTGCCGGCAACCTGCACCGATTCCGCGGTGAGGGCCTCCAGGGGCAGCACCAGTTCCCCCACCGGCGGGAGAGGCGCGGCGGCAAAAACGGGGGCAATTTCCCGGGCGATGCGGTCCGAGACCCGGGAAAGTTCTGCGTACTTCCCCGGGGCCAAGCCGTTCAAGGCCATTACCAGGTTGTCCGTAGCCGCCGCCAGTTGGCCGTATTGCCTCTCCACTCCGGCCATGGTGAAGGGGCCGGACCCATAATAGAGGTGCTCCAGTTCCGAGATGATCCCCAGCGCCGCCCGGTTGTTAGTCAGGAAGTCCATGAAATAATTGTATTTATCCGCAATCACTCCCTCCCCGGTCACCAGCAGATGACAAACTCTCTTGCTGGAGAATAGATCCCGGATGGCCATGGGTTTTATCCTTTGCCGAATTTTATTAAGAGGGGCATTCGCCCCTCTCTCTTTTTAAGGCTTTGCCACCGTCAGGTCATCGAAGGCGGTGATGCTGTCGGCCTTGGTCCATAGCCCGACTTTGCCTTTGCCGTAGGCGGCATCATGGGTGTCGATGAGCTTTTCGCCGTTAAAATAACAGACGAAGTGATCGCCTTGAGCCACCACCCGCAGGGTGTGCCATTTGTCGGAAGCCACCTGCACGTCGGCTCCGGCGAATTGCTGCCGGCGGCCGTCCACCATCTTGTAGAGCCGAAAATTGTTCTCCAGGGCGTTGGCCCGGACGACGTAGTAGTTCTTAGGGTCACGGAACCGGAACACCAGCCCGATCCCCTGGTCCACCTTGCCGGAGATGGCCTTGCCTTTGATGCTCACGTCCGTATCATCGTATTCTGCTTTATCGGCAATAAGCACCGGATAGCGGTTTCTCGTGGCATCGGCGTCGGTCTGCACCACCACCCGTTTGCCGCTGGGCGCGCCGGCCATCTCCTGCACCAGCCATTTACCGGCCGGCCCGTCGCCGCTGGCATAGGAGGTAAAGCCCGACGGCGCCTGGCCCAGGGCATCCTGGTCAAAATTAAACATAAATACCTCTTTTGCATTGCTCCGGCCAGCCGCTCCCAGACCTGTTACCAGTAATAATAGGCACGCGGCCAGGCAGGGCAAGCTCCGGAGCTTTGAGTTTCTCGATTTTGGTTTCATAATCTTTCCTCCAACACGCACTTCTTTTAAACAATCTTTGAGGCTTCCGCCTGCTCCACGCGGCCCTCGTGAGTCACCGTGAACAGAAAAACCGGGATGGACGCCAGGAGGAGACTACCCATAATCCAGAAGGCCGGGAGGTAATCCATGCGGGCCAGGAGCAGCCCGGCCAGGATAGGCCCGGACGCGTGCCCCACGTCGAAGATGGTGCCGAAGGTGCCCATGGCCGTGCCGAAGTGGCGCTGCTCACAGATATCCGCCACCAGCGCCGCGGACGAGGACGTCACCAGAGCCTCGCCCAGCCCGAAGAACGTGGCGGTAATTAACAGGAAGTAAAAATTGTGCAGCAAAGGAATGGCCCCGAAAGACAGGGCGCACAGCACCATGCCCCCGTTGATCAGGGGGCGGCGTCCATAGCGGTCGGAGATCCGGCCCATGACGGGTTTGGAGAGGATGGTCACCAGGACCTGCACCCCCCAGAGGAGGCCCGCCTGGAACTCGTTCAACCCCGCCACCGTCACCGCATAGATGGGCAGGAAGGCTTCCAGCGCGCCCACAGTCAGGTTTTGCAGGCCCTCCATGGAGGAGGTGACCACCACCCGCCGGTCGCTGAGGACTTCTTTAATCCCGGAGGCGAAGCGGCGCAAGGATTCCTTCAGACCTTTGCTCCGTTCCACGGTCTCTTTACCCCGCAAGACCAACAGGGCCAGGGCCATGGAGAGAAAACCCGCGATACCGCTGACCAGGTAAACTGCCTGAAAATCCCAGAGGACCGGGCTGCTGGTGGCCAGGCGGTAGAGAATGAAGCCCCCCACAGGCGCGCCCACTAGGTTGCCGATGATGGTCACCGAGGAAAACCAGGAGAGCATCTCCCCTTTTCTGC
>DYJG01000461.1 GCA_020723225.1 Desulfobacca acetoxidans
AGTTTCCGGCGCTTAAAGCGGATGCGGGTGGAAAGTTCCTCCCGTTCCCCTGAGAAGAGGGCCCCGGAAATGACCTCCTGGCGGCCTTCGATGGCCTCCATCTGCGCGGCGATGAGGCCGAAGTCGTAGGAGCGGTTGAACTTATCGATGTCTTCGTTTAGAAGCCGTTGATGAATGTGGATCTCTTGGTGTTGCTCCCGGAGCTTTCCGGTCTCCTGCTGTAATTGCTCATAAATATCGAAGACCAAATTGCGGCGGCGCCGGGCTGCGGTCCAGCCCCGGCCGGGGTAAGAGCGCAGCAGTTCCCGGCGCAGGGGTTCCGCCAACTCCTGGAATTGCTGAAAAAAGGGGCGCTCTGTCAAGCCAAGAAGAGGCAGCACCCCTTCAATGGCCGCCTCCGAACCCAGGGCCTGGTAAAAAGCCAAAAAGCGGCGGCCCGCCAGTTCCCAGTCCCGGCGGTAGGAATCGGTTTCCTCCTGGAGCAGGGCGGTCTCCTCCTCCAGATAGACCCGGTCCGCGAAATAGTTATCCACTATTTCTTTTTTGATATGGAATTTTAAGGCTTCGAGAGCCTTGTCCACCTGGTCCATGAGGGGGCCTAAGGGATGCAGCTAGTTAAGAAGCTGTCAGCTTTCAGCGGTCAGCCTTCAGCTTTTTAATGAAAAAAAGCTCTCAGCTTTCAGCGGTCAGCTTTTCGCTTTTTGCTTTTCGCTTTTCGCTTTTTGATTTTTGATTTTTGTTCTTTGTTTTTTACTTTTTACTTTTTACTTTTTACTTCTCACTTCTCGCTCCCCGGCAACTCCGCCAAAGGCACCTCCAATTCCCCCCCCTCTTCCATCTCCAGCGTCGCGGTCTGGCGGATCAGGTTATAGCGGATGACTTTGCCTTCTCCCTCCGGCAATTTGACGCGTCTTCCCAACCGGGGCAGGTGTTTCCTGATTTCCTGATAGGTGGAGTATTCATAGGTCAGGCAGCACATGAGTCGGCCGCAGATGCCGGAAATCTTGCTGGGATTGAGGCTGAGCTGCTGTTCCTTGGCCATGCGCACGGACACCGGCTCGAAGTCGTGAAGAAAGGAGGCGCAGCACAAGGCCCGGCCGCAGATGCCCAAGCCCCCCACCATCTTGGCCCGGTGGCGCACCCCGATCTGGCGCAACTCGATGCGGGTGCGGAACTCCTGCACCAGGTCCTTCACCAGGTCCCGGAAATCCACCCTTCCTGGAGCGGTGAAGAAGAACACGATCTTGCTGGTGTCGAAGAGGCATTCCACCCGCACCAGGTAGATGGGCAACTGGCGGGCCTCGATGCGCTCCTGGCAGAAGCGGTAGGCCCGCTCCTCCAACTCCCGGTTTCTTTCGGCCTGGGCCAGGTCCTCGGGAGTGGCCGGCCGCACCAGGGGTTTGAGGCTGCCGGGGATCAGGGCGGATTCCACGTCCCGGAAAATGGCCGTCACCCGGCCCAGCCCCAGGCCGTCGTCCCTCTGAACCACCACCCGGTCTTCCAATTTCAGTTCATGGGGGCCCAGGTCCACCAGGCAGCAGTGCCGTCCGGGACCCAGGCAGACTTTAGCGAGATTCATAACCATACCCCTGGCGCTGCAGGCGGAAACCCAGAATATCCAGGGTCAACTGCGCATTGAGATTGGCTTGCAATTGGCGGTGGGCCGCAGCCAGGGCCGTAAAAGCGGCGAACCAGGCCTTGGGTCCGCTCCTGCCCCTTTCCTGTTCCATTTCCGCCAGGCAGTCCTGGTGGGCCAACAGACGGGCGGGCGCGCCGGAATTAAGGAGCAGCAGATCCCGGTACCACATCTGCGCCAGCAACACGAAAAAATCCAATTCCTGGTTGTTCTTGGCCAACCTGGACGACCAATCCAGAACCACGGTGGCCGTCCCCCCGGCCAGTTGAGTAAGATCATCCAACACCTGGCGGCGCTGCTGGGCCATCTCTCCGGGGTCCAGGGTCAACGCCCGGCCCAGGGAGCCGCCGCTCAGGGCGGTGAGAAAGACCGCGTCCTTCTCGCTCAAACCTTTCCGGGTCTGTAGTTCCCGGACCACCAACGCGGTGGGGAGCGGAGTAAAGGCCAGCTTCTGGCAGCGGGACACGATGGTGGGGAAGAGTTCGGCCTCGCTGCCCGCGGCGATGATCACCAGGTGCCGCTCCGGCGGCTCTTCCAAAGTCTTCAGCAGGGCGTTGGCCGCCGCGGGGTTCATGGCTTCCCCCGGCTTGATCAACACCACCCGCCAGCCCCCCTCCATGGGGGGATAAGCGGTGAGACGGCGAAACTCCCTAATCTGCTCGATCTTGATCTGGGGCTGCCGGCCCTCGGAAGTAGGCAGGATCACGCGAAAATCCGCATGGGTGCCCGCGGCCATCCGTTTGCAGGACGGGCACTCCCCGCACGCGTCCCAGCCTTCAATGGGCTTGGCGCAGTTCAAGGCCGCGGCCAATGCCCGGGCCACCGAGGCCCGCCCCACCCCGTCCGGCCCGATGAACAGATAGGCGTGGGCCAGCCGCCCCGCATTCCAGGCGGCGCGCAAGTGGCCCAAGACCCGCTCCTGGCCGAGGATGTCCCGGAAGAACATGGCACCCGTTGGGGGCGGCGGTGGTGTATTGCTGGCCTGATCTTTTTTGGGAGTTGCCATGTTTTATATATCTTCTGGTTTCTCTACTGGTTCCCAAGCTGCGCTTGGGAACCCGCTTGCTCAAGAAGCTCTGCTTCTCCAGCGCCTCCGATGAAACAAGGGTGGCGAAGCAGAGCTTCGCGGCCAAGTGCGTTCCCAAGCACAGCTTGGGAACGAGGTGTTAGCGCGTAAGACGCTCCCTACAACT
>DYJG01000462.1 GCA_020723225.1 Desulfobacca acetoxidans
TGCAGTAGGAGTCGCCGGTGTGCACGCCCATGGCGTCCACGTTTTCGATGAAACACACAGTGATCATCTGGTTCTTGGCGTCCCGCACCACCTCCAGTTCCAACTCTTCCCAGCCCAGGACGGACTCCTCCACCAGAATCTGCCCCACCATGCTGGCGGACAGGCCCCGGGCGGCAATGGTGCGAAGCTCTTCCAGGTTGTAAACGTGGCCGCCGCCCCAGCCGCCCATGGTGTAGGCGGGGCGGATGACCAGGGGGTAGCCCAACTCCTCGGCGATGCGCTCCGCTTCCTCAACGCTCAAGGCAATGGCGCTCTTGGGCATCTCCAGCCCCAGGGAAGTCATGGTGTCCTTGAAGGCCTGGCGGTCTTCGCCCCGTTTGATCGCGTCCACTTCCACGCCGATGATCTGGACGCCGTATTGGTCCAGGACGCCGTGCCGGGCCAGCGCGGAGGAGAGATTGAGGCCGGATTGCCCCCCGAGGTTGGGAAGCAGGGCGTCCGGACGCTCTGCCTTGATGATTTCCGTCATGTAGTCGAGATTCAGAGGTTCAATATAGGTGACGTCGGCCATGCCCGGGTCGGTCATGATGGTGGCAGGGTTGGAATTGACCAGGCAAATTTCATAACCCAGCTTCCTTAAGGCCTTGCAGGCCTGGGTGCCGGAATAGTCGAATTCACAGGCCTGGCCGATAATAATGGGACCGGAGCCGATAATCATCACCTTTTTAATATCTGGCCTTTTGGGCATGGAAATCCTCCTGGAAGAGACGGGAAATTACCGAAACTTTACTGGCCGGAAGCCTGGGGAGGAATATAGGCAAGGCAGGCTGGGGTGTCAATAAAAGATTAAGCTCTGCTAAAATTATCTAATATTATTAAGTAATAATTAAATCAACTCATCAAAAAATTACAGACCGGAATTTACGTTCTAAATCGCGAACCTCAAACCGCATACTTTGAATTTTCCCCTGGCCTCCCCCTCCTTGCCTCTGTACCCAAGAATGGCTATAATCTAGCATAGGGTTTTTTCTTGATTCGGCCCTTAAATTTTGGATTTTTATGAGACCATGACGGAATTTATGGATAAGATACCTGATCAAAAAGAGCTGGAAAAAGAACTGAGCGACTACCTGTCCAATAAGTATGGCAGCCGCATCCGGGTGTTGTCCCAACAACTGGTGGCCAAGCCGGAAATTGAGGGGGGCGAAGACGCAGGCAAAGCCGGCAAAGCCGGGCGCATCCGTTTCGACCTCAAGCCCGAAGAGCTGGAGGCCTATCTCAACGAATACGTCATCAAGCAAGAGACGGCCAAGAGCATTCTGGCCACCAAGGTCTGCACCCATTTCAACCGCATCCGCTATTTCCTGGACCGGGGCCGGGAACCGGACCCCGGGGTGGGGTCCATCAAAAATAACATTATCCTCATCGGCCCCACGGGCGTGGGCAAGACCTACCTGGTGAAACTCATCGCCAAAAAGATCGGGGTCCCCTTCGTCAAAGGCGACGCCACCAAGTTCAGCGAAACCGGCTACGTGGGCGGCGACGTGGAGGACCTGGTCCGGGACCTGGTCCAGGCCGCGGGCGACGACCTGGAGATGGCCCAATACGGCATCATTTATCTCGACGAAGTTGACAAAATCGCGTCCAGCCACCATCTCTGGGGCGGGCCGGACGTGTCCCGCACCGGCGTGCAGCGGGCTTTGCTCAAGCCCATGGAGGAAACGGAAGTGGACCTGAAGGTGGCCCACGACCCGGTCTCCCAGATCCAGGCCATCGAGCAGTACCGCCGCACCGGCAAAAAGGAAAAGCGGACCCTCAATACCCGCCATATCCTCTTTATCGTCAGCGGCGCGTTCAACGGTTTGGAAAAAGTGGTCAAGGAACGCCTGAGCAAGCAGGGCATCGGTTTCCAGGCCGCCATGGAGTCCAAGGAGCAGGAGCGGGATTTCCTGAAGCAGGTGACCGCCGAGGATCTCATCAAGTACGGCTTCGAATCGGAGTTCGTGGGCCGCCTCCCGGTCATCGCGGTGCTGGATGAGCTCACTGCCGAGGACCTGTACGAAATCTTAAGGAACCCCAACAATCCCATCATCACCAGCAAGAAACGGGATTTTAAGTCCTACGGCATCGACATCAAGTTTGAGGATGAGGCCCTGAAACTCCTGGCAGCGCGGGCCGCGTTGGAAAAGACCGGGGCCCGGGGCCTGGTGAGCGTCATCGAACGCACCTTGATTCAGTTCGAGAAGCGCCTCCCTTCCACCGATATTCAGGAACTGGTGGTCACCCCGGAGATGGTGGCCCAACCCGAAGAGGAACTGGAAAAGATGCTGGCCCAACCCGACGCGCCGGAGTACCGGGAACGGTTCCAGCAGGCCTCTCATAGGGAAGAAGAACTCCTGAAAGAGTCCATCTGGCGCCGGGAGCAGGAATTGCAGCGGCTTTACCGCCTGCCCCTGACCGCCAACCGGGTGGACCTGATCGCGGCCCAGTATCTCCGCTGCGACTGCGACCTGAAGACCGCGTTCGAGGAAGTGGGGCGCAGCTATGGGCAGGTGCTCGCCTTTGCCGGCCGCTTTTTTGACGAGCATCAGATTCACCTGGAGTTTGACGCCGGGGCCGTTGACGAGATCCTGCAACAGGCCCTGGAGAGCGGCGCGGCGGCGGCCACTGTCTGCCAGGAAATGTCCCAGGACCTGGAATACGCCTTGAAACTGGTGCGGGACCGCACCTCCCAGGATCATTTCCTGCTCACCCGGGAGGCCATCGGCGACCTGGACGGCTACTTGAACCGGGTGATCCGGGACTACTACCAAAAAACCCT
>DYJG01000463.1 GCA_020723225.1 Desulfobacca acetoxidans
TTTGCCGGGAGTCAGGAGGCCTTTATCCGCCAGTCGGTCCCCCATTTCCGTTAAGAGGTTATACTCAGTAGGCTTCTTTCTCCGGTCCAGGTTGTTCGCCGTCATACTCATTTGACCATTTCCGGCCAGGATTAGGTTAACCCTCATGGCTGATCTCCTCCATTTTGTACTCCTGGAGCGGCGCGCTGTCCCGTTCCCAGATTCACTCCCCTCAAATGGGCGGCTTTCCGCTGTCTTTTCCCCAGGTTTACCCGGTTTTCTTAAAAACTTTTGAAATCATCTTCTTCCAGAGGAATGATCTCCTTCGGATTGGCGCCGGTCAGCCGGGGGAAATGCTCTTCCCTGCTCCGCCCGGTGTCCCTTGGGGATTCGGCAACCTGCATCCTGCCGGTAACCCGGGTGGCAGACCCTCTGGCAAATCTTGAGGATTTGCCGCCGTACACCAGTTCCACCAATTCCTCCACAAAAGTCCGGGACTGGGTGGCCTGGGCGTTAAGCTCTTCCGAGGCCGACGCGGATTCCTCGGCATTGGCCGCCACTTGTTGGGTTACCTGGTTCATCTCGTTGACCGCCTGATTGATCTGTTCCACTCCCTGGGCCTGCTCGCCGGAGGCGCCGGCGATTTCCGCCACCAGGGCCTCCAAGTCGGCCAGGAGCCGGCCTTGAGGCTGGCGCACCTCGTTAAAGAGGACCTGGGCGGCCTCCGCGTTCTTGTGGGCCAGCCCCAGGGCCAAGGCTTTATCCACCAGGGGATCGGTGGCTCCCTGGCTCCACTTAATGCGGTTCAAGATATCCTTTCCCTCTTTGGAGACTACGGTTTCCTGCAGCCTGTTGTAATTCGCGGTGAATTTCCCCCGGGATTTATCGATGCGTTCTTTTTCCTGCTTGATGAAACTGGCGTCGTCACTGAGAGCGATATTACGAACGGCTCTGGCAATGATGTTTATTTGGTCCTGCATGTCGTTGGCCAGTTCTACTTTGGGATTCTTGTTGTTGACGATATCGTCCAGCGCGGTATTGATTGCCGCCAGGCGACTGATGCCGAAATAGGCCACCACGGCCAACAGGATCAAGATTAACCCGAATCCCAAGCCCAAGCGCGTTCCCAACCCAAGTTTCGCCGCAGCCATCGCCATCCTCCTGAGGGTTTTTATCTCAATCCATGTTGCAGGCGTTTCCTTTCGCAAAAGAGGTTACGGCCGGGGTACCCATAATTGTTCCTTTAAATAGGTTTTTTTTCCCCATCCGGAGTTAGGGGCTGCCGGGAATCCCTGAGGGAACACCCGTTATCCATTTTTAGGGATCTCCCGGCGGAAACCAGAGGGGATATTTCCAGAACTTTGCGCACCCGGTTGGCCAGAACCTTGGGACTGAATGGTTTGGCCAGAAAAGCTATGCCCGGGTCCAACACGCCATGATGGGAGATGGCGTTTTCCGCATAGCCGGAGATGTATAACACCTTCATCTCCGGATACCGGGGATGTAAACGTTCCGCCAACTCCCTCCCGCTCATGCCGGGCATCACCACGTCGGTCAGGAGGAGGTGGATGGGACCCTCATATTCTCCGGAGAGGCGGAGCGCCTCCTCAGGGTCCGCGGCCGAGAGAACCTGGTAGCCGAATTGCTGGAGCACGGAAGACGCCAGTTCCCGCACCATTTCCTCATCCTCCACCAACAAAACGGTTTCCCAGCCGCTGGCAGAAATGAAAGTCTCCGCCCTGGAAGTTGCCGCTTCCGACGCTGCAGCCGCCACGGGGAGGTAAATCTTAAAAGTCGTGCCCCATTTGGGCTCGCTGTAGACCCAGATATAGCCGCCGCTCTGCTTGACGATGCCGTAGACCGTGGCCAGACCCAGGCCGGTCCCCTGGTTGGTCCCCTTGGTGGTAAAGAACGGCTCAAAGATGTGGGCCAGGGTCTCCTCGTCCATGCCCACCCCATTGTCGGTCACCGCCAACATCACGTAGGAACCGGGCTGGAAGTTGACGTCCCGGTAGGAATAGGTTTCGTCCAGGGTCACGGTTGCGGTCTCAACGGTCAGCTTTCCTCCCTGGGGCATGGCGTCCCGGGCATTGACCGCTAGGTTGATAATCACCTGCTCGATCTGGCCGGGATCGGCCTCCACCGGACCCAGCCCCTCTTCCAGCTCGGTGACCAGAGAGATATCCTCGCCGATGAGACGACCCAAAAGATTCTTCATATCCCTAACTACGTTATTGAGATCGAGTTTTCGGGGCTGCAGAATCTGCTTGCGGCTGAAAGCCAGGAGTTGCCGGGTCAGGGACGCGGCCCGCTCCCCCGCTTTCTTAATTTCTTCCGCTTCCCGGCGCCGGGCATCCCCCCGACCGAGACTCAGCAGCAAAAGATCGGCGTAACCCAGGATGCCGGTGAGGAGATTATTAAAGTCATGGGCCACCCCTCCGGCCAGCCGGCCCACGGCTTCCATTTTTTGGGCCTGGAGGAGCTGCTCTTCACTCTTGCGCAAGGCTTCTTCCGTCTCCTTGGTGCGGGTGACGTCATAGAAGACCCCGCTGATGAAAGCAAAGTCCCCTTTCTCATCGCAGGAAATCTGGCCCCGTTCCTCCACCCATAAAATTTTGCCGTCCTTGCTCTTGATCCGGTAAGCCCGCGTGTATGACCGTCCGCCTTTTAAAGCCGCGGCGACCTCCTTTTTTTTCTCCGGCAGGTCTTCCGGCAAAACCAGGTCCGACCATTTCAGCTTCCGGGAATCAAAAACCTCCTTTGGATACCCGGTCAGTTCTTCAATCTTGTGGTCAAAGAAATCCACCGAACAATCCTTATAGCCTTTAAAGACCAGGGC
>DYJG01000464.1 GCA_020723225.1 Desulfobacca acetoxidans
TATTTATATGACAAAATCCTGGGGAAAAGTATAATATGCAAGATTCCGGACGGGGTGACGCGGCAGGGAGAGGCAATTCCGGCTTACGTGTATTTAAAAAATCGGATTTTTATCAATAAATATCTGCTGGCCGCGGGGCTGGGCGCGCCGGATTTGGAAGTGGAGCATAAATTTAAGAAGAAGTTCCTCAAAGTCTGGGAAGATTATCAAGCCGGATAGAACGCGGTAATTCACAGTTCTCAGGTTCCCAAGCTCTTAGACCTGGGGAACTTGAAGCTAAATGGAACTAAACCGAGCGATTTAATTAACCGCGCTTAACATCATCTCTGCGGCCTCTGCGCCTCTGCGAGAAACCTTTTTTCTCGCAGAGACGCAGAGAGCGCAGAGATGAATAATGCGCAATTATTTATGTCGCCATGTATAAAATGGCTACCATAAATGAGATATTAGAGAAAGCACTATCTCTAAGACCTGCCCAAAAAGCAGAATTGATTGACAAGCTAATCTCCAGCTTGGATTTACCTGACAAAGAGCTTGACGAATTGTGGGCCAAAGAGGCGGAAGATCGAATCGATGCTTATGATCAGGGCAAGATCAAGGCTGTGACTCTGGAGAAGGTACTAGCAAAGTATAAGTAGGGGAAATATTTGGGAAGATAGATTATAGATCCTGTCATATATCGACCGTGTCCCCAGGAGGTTGTTAATGCAAGGTATTGAAATAACCGGCGCCAAGACCAACAACAATTCCCTGCGCACCTGGATTAATCAGGTAGCCGACCTCACTAAACCGGATCGTATTTATATCTGTGACGGCTCCGATGAAGAATACCGGAGCCTTTGCGACGATTTGGTGGCAAGCGGGACTTTTATCCGGCTCAATCCGGAAATACGCCCCAACAGTTTCTTAAGCCGCTCCGACCCCAGGGACGTGGCGCGTACGGAAAGCCGCACCTTTATCTGCTCTCTCAATAAAGCCGACGCGGGTCCCACGAACAATTGGATCAACCCCGCGGAAATGAAAGAAATTTTAAATGACCTGTTTGACGGCTGCATGCGCGGGCGCACCATGTACGTCATTCCCTTCAGCATGGGGCCGTTGGGTTCACATATTGCCCATATCGGCGTGGAGATTTCGGATTCCGCGTATGTGGCGGTGAATATGCGGATCATGACCCGCATGGGCCAGGCGGTGCTGGATGTCATGGGTGACGACGGCCACTTTGTCAAGTGCCTGCACTCGGTGGGCGCGCCGCTGGCGCCGGGGGAAAATGACGTCCCCTGGCCCTGTAATCCGAAAAATCTCTATATCACCCACTTTCCGGAGGAGCGGGCCGTTTATTCCTTCGGCAGCGGTTACGGGGGCAACGCCCTGTTGAGCAAAAAATGTTTCGCCCTGCGGATTGCCTCGGTCATGGCCGAGGATGAGGGCTGGCTGGCGGAGCACATGCTGATCCTGGGCGTGGAAAATCCCGAGGGCGAAAGGACTTATGTGGCCGGGGCCTTTCCCAGCGCCTGCGGCAAGACCAATTTTGCCATGTTGGTGCCCCCCAAGGGATTTGAAGGTTGGAAGGTGTTCACGGTGGGTGACGACATTGCCTGGATTAAACCCGACCAGGAGGGGAATCTCCGGGCCATCAATCCCGAGGCCGGCTTTTTCGGGGTGGCGCCGGGCACTTCCCTGAAATCCAACCTCAATGCCATGTTGACCTTGACCAGGAACTGCATTTTTACCAATGTGGCGCTCACGGATGACGGCGACGTGTGGTGGGAAGGGATGACCGACGAACCCCCGGCGCATCTGCTCGACTGGCAAGGCCAGGATTGGACTCCGGATTGCGGCCGCCTGGCGGCGCACCCAAATTCGCGGTTCACCGCGCCCATCCAACAATGTCCCACTTTCGATCCGGAATGGGACAATCCCGAAGGCGTTCCCATCAAGGCCTTTATCTTCGGGGCCCGGATGAGCAAACATGTGCCCCTGGTCTTTCAGGGCTTCAACTGGTCCCACGGCGTCTACCTGGCCGCGACCATGGCTTCCGAAGCCACGGCCGCCGCGGAAGCAGGCTTGTCCGTGCGCCGGGACCCCATGGCCATGCTGCCGTTTTGCGGCTACAACATGGCCGACTACTGGAACCACTGGCTGAACGTGGGGCGGCATCTGGCCAATCCCCCGCGCATCTTCCGGGTGAACTGGTTCCGGAAGGATGAGAACGGCAAGTTCATGTGGCCCGGGTTCGGCGAAAACATGCGGGTGCTCAAATGGGTGGTGGACCGGGTCCGGGGCCGGGGTTACGGCGTGGAAAGCCCCATGGGCTTCATGCCCCGGCATCAGGATATCCATTGGGACGGATTGGAATACGATCCGGATAAATTTTACGAACTCATGTCTGTGGATCGGGGAGAAGCAGTCAAGGAGGCCAGATCCCACGAGGAGCTATTTGACAATTTCTTTGACCGGCTGCCCAAGGAATTTATTTACCTCCGGGAACTCTTCAAATCCCAGGTGTGGCGGTCCCCCAAGGTGTGGGAATTGGCGAGGGCGATCTTTTAAAGTTTTCTCGTAGAGGCGCAGAGGACGCAAAAGACGCAAGATAAAAATTAAGGGGCACGGCTGAAAGCCTTGCCCCTTAAATATTTATTGCGTCTCTCTTTGCGAACTTTGCGTCTCTGCGAGAAATAATCTTTTTACAACCTCAATCCAGGAATACGGTCCAAACCTGCCAGGTGCAGGGCCGTGAAGCCGGACAGAAAGAGTCCAGCCATGACCAGGGCCAGCCAGTCCCGGGAAGTCATGTGGAGTTCCAGGAGATAGGTG
>DYJG01000465.1 GCA_020723225.1 Desulfobacca acetoxidans
ATCTGTGTTTATCGGCGGTTAAATATTAACCGCCGATGCACGCCGATAAACGCCGCTCATCTTAAGGTTTGTTCCTCGATAAAGCGAACTTAGTATGAAAGGCCGAAGGTCTCGGAAACGGCCTGCTCGATCAATGACCTCGGCACATCGTCCCGGATCACCGGCTCGCCCAGGCGCTTAAGGAGCACAAAGACCACCCGGTCTGCCAGGCGTTTCTTGTCCAGGGCCAGGGCGGCGAGGACCGCCAGGGGATCGAGGGCCGGGAGGCGGCGGGCCAGGCCGAAATTGCGGATCAGTTGTTTACCATAGGCCGCTTCCTCGGGAGACAACCCGGCCAGCTTTACCGACAGTCCCAGCGCGGCCAGCATGCCCCAGGCCACGGCTTCGCCGTGGGGGAGGCGGAATTTCGAGGCCTGTTCCAGGCCGTGGCCCAGGGTGTGGCCGAAATTGAGGATGCGGCGCAAGCCCCCTTCCCGCTCATCCGCGGCCACCACCTCGGCCTTGATGGCCGCGGCCCGGTGGATGATGGCCGTCAATTCCGCCTCGTCCTTAAAAATGCGGTCCCTTCCTTTTTCCAAACGCCCCAGCAGGTCCGGATCCCGGATGAACCCGTGCTTGATGACTTCGGCCATGCCGTTGCGCCTTTGGGACGCGGGCAGGGTTTGCAGGAATTGGGGGTCAATGGCCACCAGGCGGGGCTGGTGGAAGGTGCCCAGGAGGTTTTTTCCCTCCGGCAGGTTGATGGCGGTTTTGCCGCCGATGGCCGCGTCCACCATGGCCAGCAAGGTGGTGGGAATCTGGATGAAAGGAAGCCCCCGCATGAAGATGGAGGCTGCAAAGCCGGTCAAGTCCCCCACCGCGCCCCCTCGCGGGGCAATGAGAGGGGAGCTGCGGTCCGCACCCCGGGCCAGGAGTTCCTTGGCCAGGCGTTGGGCTACGCCCCAGGTCTTGGCCCGCTCTCCCCTGGGCACGGTGAGCAGGGCGGGGGTGTAGCCCGAGTCTTTCAGAACTGCCACCGTCTGTTCCCCGTAAAGCTCGCCCACCCGGGTGTCGGTGACCAGAAAGACCCGGCCGGAGAGGCGCAGCGCGTCTAATAGCCCGGGCAGGCGCAGCCGCAGGCCCGGATCGATGAGGATCTGATAGCTCCGGTCCCGGCCGGGGAGCGCCAGGGAGATTTCCCTCAATGCCAGCCTCCGGGCCGCAGCTTCTGGAGCTCCTCCATGAGAACGGCGAACTGGTTGGGGTACAGGGATTGGGCGCCGTCGGACAGGGCCTTTTCCGGCTCGTGGTGCACCTCGATGAGCAGGCCGTCACAGCCCGCGGCCACCGCGGCCCGGGCCAGGGGCGGCACCAGGTCCCGGCGGCCCGCGGCGTGGCTGGGGTCCACAATGATGGGCAGATGGCTCTCTTTGCGCACCACCGGGATGGTGGCCAGGTCCAGGAGGTTGCGGGCGTGTTCGCCGATGGCCCGGATGCCGCGCTCGCACAGGATCACCCGGGGATTGCCTTCGGAGAGGATATATTCCGCGGCCATGAGCCATTCTTCCAGGGTGGCGGACATCCCCCTTTTTAAGAGCACCGGTTTTGTCGCCTGCCCGGCAAGGCGCAGCAGGGTGAAATTCTGCATGTTCCGGGCGCCGATCTGGATTATGTCGCTGTATTTGGCCACCAATTCCAACGAGCAGGGATCCACGGCCTCGGTGACGATGAGCAGGCCGGTTTCCTCCCGCACTTTGGCCAGGATCTTCAAGCCCTCTTCGGCCAACCCCTGATAACTGTAAGGAGAGGTGCGAGGTTTAAACGCTCCCCCCCGGAAGATTTTGGCCCCCGCGGCCTGCACCATCCGGCCGATGGTCAGGGCCTGGGTTTCGCTTTCCACGGCGCAGGGGCCGGCCATGACCACAAACCGGTCCCTGCCTATCTCCAGCCCCGGCAGAGAAATGACGGTATCCTCCCGTTTCATTTCCCGGCTCACCAGCTTATAGGGCCGGGACACGGGGATGGCCTGGACCACTCCCGGCATATCCAGGAACAGGGCCGGGTCCACCGGTCCGGGATTGCGGAGGATGCCGATGGCCGTGCGCTCGCCCCCGGGCATGGGCTGGGCCGCGTATCCCAGGGCTTCGATCTTGGCCACCACCGCGTCTATCTGGGCGGGGGTGGCGTCTTTATCCATGACGATGAGCATGGCTGGTTCTCCGGAATAAGGACGGTTTTCAGTTTTCGGTTTTCGGGCCTTTTGCAAAAGTCTTTACTCTGCGAATCTTTTCTCTGCGCTCTCTGCGTCTCTGCGGTGAATTCTGCCTGTTTTTCACCGCAGAGACGCAGAGGACGCAGAGAAAGCGCAGAGAGAATTAGGATCAACTACGCATTTTGCAAAAGCCTCGGTTTTCGGTAAAAAACAAAAATTATCATCCAGTTATCAAGAAATATTGGAAATGGAAATTGGCATTAAAAAGACTCGGCAGCAGATACCAAACAGCGAAACCGCGCCAGCGGTTCGTATTACCTTCTTCTATCAATGGAGGGGAAAAATGTCAAACGGCGGGACGAACAGAAAAATTGCTCCCACAGAGGTTTCAACTCGGAACCCGGAACTCGGAACTCGGAACTTTTTGGGGCACGTCAGGCGGTAAAGAGAGAAGGGCGGGGAAAAACCCCGCCCTGGTATCTTCTAGGAATCCCTCTGGGCCAGGTTGAGCTTTTCCAGGGCCTTTTGCAGGTTGGCCTTGGCTTCCTGGTAAAAGACGGTGCGGAGATCGATGGCCTTCTGGAAGCATTTGGCGGCCTCTTCGTATTGGCCCGCCTGATAA
>DYJG01000466.1 GCA_020723225.1 Desulfobacca acetoxidans
CGATGGCGTGCATGGCGTCTTCGAAGGAGAGGATGAAATAGGACTTGTCGAAGGAACCCAGGGTATAGGTGACGAAGAGGATAATGGCCGCACCCAGGAAAGCAGCCAGAGTGCGGTGCATCCATTCAAACGAGATAACCACATAAACCAGCAGCAGGATGATGCTGGCGATCCAGAAGGCCGGAGTGATGGTCCGCTGCATGCTGAGGTTTTGGGACGCCTGGAAGATGCGGTTGCCCTGGGCGTCGGCGCCTGCGTCCACCACCTTCACCGCGGTGGCGGGAATAGGCTTCCAGGAGGGTTTGGCGGCCTTCACCTCCACCTTGGCCTTGGGTAAGGTCCCGGCGGGAAGGATAAAATCCGCCACATAACCACCGGGTTTGCCGGTGACGATCTCCGCGTCTTTGCCCACCGGCTTGATGTGATTACCGTCCACCAGCACTTCCACTTCCACTTCTTTGAGGCCCTTGCCCATGGGATTGGTGATCAGGCCGGAGACGGCCAGGCGGTCGCCCGCAGGCGCGGAGGCCGCGAGGACCGCGGAACTCCCCAGGAAGACGGCGGCTGCCAGGAATATCACGATATATGTGAAAGGAAATAACCTCTTGCGCATTTTCATTCCCCTTAAGTCGTCGCGTGTTTGGTGACGGGGGGAGGAATTAACCTGGTTCCTCCCCAACCGGTTCCATCATTTAGGCAGCAGCACCGGCATGCCCATGAGAGGCCAGATAATATAGACAAATACCGCCAGGACAGCCATCAACGCGAGGCTCGGTATCCAACCGTATCCGAAAAATTCCCCGGTGGTGAACTGCTTGCTCTCATAGGCTATAGCGTTAGGAGCTGCGCCGATGAGCAGATTGAAAGGCATACCCGCGGTTACCAGGGAGGCGAACAGGATGACGTGAGGCGCCACGCCCAGATATGGGGCGATGACCAGAGACACAGGTAGGGAGATGGCGATGGCAGCCACGTTCATGATGAAGTTGGTCATGATCAGAACGAAAAAGGCGATGCCCAGGACAAATACCAGCCAGGGGGCGTTCAGGAACATGGTGAGCCAGTGGACCGCCAGCCATTCCGCGGCCTTGGTCTGCCAGAGGCAGAAGCCGATAGACATGGCACCGCCGAACAGCAGGATAATATTCCAGGGAATAGTCTCCATGTCCTCCACCGTTAAGGTCAAAGTAATGAAGAAAGCCACAGTGGCGATGAGCATAATTCCGGCCCTGTCCAGATCCTTGAACGCGGGCACGAAGGATTTGAGCATGAAAAGGGCCAGCAATACAACCACAGTGAAGATAACAAACTTTTCCTTGCTATTCAGCGGACCCAATTCTTTGGATAACTCTTTGGATTTTTCTCTCAGGCCTTCAATGTGGGCTCTCTCAGGACGGAAACAGATGATGACTATCAACCAGATAAGCACGGTCATAATCACGCCCACGGGAAGCATGTACCAGGTAAGTTCGAAGAACCCGATATCCGATTGGGTGAATTGCTTGAACATGCCGGCTGCGGCCACACCCCGGGCGGAACCCAGGAAGGTGATGATAGAGCCCGCTCCCGCACTCCAGGCCATGCCGATAAACAGTCCCTTGCCGAAGCGGGTGGGTTGATCCGACTCGCTATACAAGGCGTTGATAGCCATCAGCAGGGGAAAGATGGCGGCCGCCACCGCGGTGTGAGCCATCACCAGGGTCATGGCCACTGTGACCAAGAAGGTCCCCAAGAGGATAAAGTTGGTGCGTTCTCCCACCACATTCAACATCTTGTAGGCCATGCGTTTGGTCAAGCCGCTGACGCTGAAGGCAGTGCCGATAACCACCGAGCCGAAGATGAACCAGACAGAGGGGTCCAAGAAGTCCTTTAAGGCTTGGTCCGCCGTGCGAATGTGAAAAAGAACCTGGAAAAGCCCGATAGCAATGGCCGTAGCGCCGATGGGCATAACCTCGAAGACCCACCAGATCCCGGCCATGAGAAAGAGGCCCAGGGCCATTTTGCCCGCCCAGGGCAGTTTGAAGACCTTGCCGCCCGGGTCCACCGCATCCGGCAAAGAAGGAATGGCGTAAAATAAGAAGAATATTCCCAATCCTAAAAGAATAAAGATGATGCGCTTCCAATCTATCGCCACCTTTTTAGGGGCGATGACGATCTCTTCGGGCATCTCCGGCAGGCCGGCGCCTACGGGCATTTTTTTGGTTTCATCCGCCATGGTTAACTCCTTTTATCGAAGTCCGGGAACCGGATCAATCGCCCAGCACCAGGTCCGAGATCTCTTTGAAGAGGTCGCTCAGACGAATCATGCCCATGACCTTGCCGCCTTCCATCACCGGCATCAGGCCAACGTCTTCCTTGATCATCACGAAAATGGCCTTGGCAATGGGGTCGCTGCCGGGGATGGTGACCTTGATGGGGCTCATGACTTCGCTCACCGGCTTCTGGGAGGCCTCTTTCAGGCCGGGGCCGAAGAGATCGCCCATGAGGACCGCCAGGTTGGGGTCCCCTTTGACCAGGATGGTCTCCTGGAGGAACCGGGGCTCCAGGCCCTTGATGATGTCCCGCAGGGTCAGGATGCCCATGAGCTGGTATTTCTCGTCAAAGACCAATACGGCCCGGGGTTCGAAAGAGCCCTCGAACTTGACGGCCGCCTCCCGGACGATGGCCATGGCCTGGCGCAGCGTGAACCAGTAGGGGATGTGGGGATAATCCTCCAGGGGGATCATCAAATCCTTCACTTTCTTTTCGTATGGCATGGGAACCTCCCGGCGAAAATATTTTTTCCAACCTTGAAAAACCTTGCGGTTAC
>DYJG01000467.1 GCA_020723225.1 Desulfobacca acetoxidans
CCCCCTTGAAGCCGAAAATTACCGCGGCAGTCCGGATAATCAGTCTATTTTTTTAAGCGGTTTTGGCCTTGCGGCGGAAACCCCGTTCGCCTAAGCCCTTCTCCTTGGCCAGCTTGCGGCGCTGCTCGGAATATTCTTTACAGACCAGGGGGAACTTCTTGGGGTCCAGGCCGTATTGGCGGTAATATTCAGCCGGCACCAACTTATGGGCTTTACGCAGATGGGCTTTTAAGGTCCGCATCTTCTTGCCGCATTCCAGGCAGACTACGTATTTTTCTTTGACGATTTCATCCAAGGGAATAGAGGGCTTCTTAACAACAGCCGCTTCTTTGCCCTTCTCTGCGGCTCCGGGAAGAGCCTCTGCCAGGGAAATTTCGCCTTCCAAGGAGGATAATAGATTATATATATCTTTGATTTCTTCTACCAACTCCTTGGGGGTAAGTTCACTCATTGAGGCATGGGAAATTACAATTTGAGCCGTTAATTTTAAAACTTCGGTAGCCATAAGACTCCTTCCTCTCCATATATTTTTTTAAATACTGTGATGAAAATAAGGCAGTTCGTACCCTAACGCATAATTTATATGTAACTATTAATTACCTTGTCAAGACATTTTTATGATTTTTTGCACTTTGCATCATTTTATTCATGATTATATGAACGAATGCCATAAACAAACTGTGTACTCAAGATTTGGTTCCTTTGGCCATATTCTGTAAAAGCGCCGGATCGGTGATAGTAATCTTTCCTTTTTCCATCTCTATCGCCCCCATACTCTTGAACCGGGCCAAAGTGCGGGACAAGGTTTCACTGATAGTACCCAGATAAGCGGCAAGGTGAGTTTTGGTGGTAGGCAATGCAAAGGTCAACCCTGCACCTATGCGGCCGTGAGTTTCCTGGCATCTCTCCAAGAGATACCGGGCCAAGCGGGCGGATACTTCTTTGAGGGACACGTCTTCCAGTTGCCTGGTCAGGTGGTAGAGCAGCCGGCTCATGGTGGCCAGCATATTCCGGGCCAGGGCCGGAGAGACCGCCAGGTAATGGAGGAAGGTCTTCTTGGGGAAGAACAGGGTCTGGCAATCCTCCAGGGCCATGGCGGTGGCCGGAAAGGGACTGTCGGCAAAGACCACCGCCTCCCCGAAAGTCTCTCCCGGCTGCACCAGGCGGATGATGTATTCCTTCCCGTCCGGTGAGGTCTTCACCAGCTTGACCAGCCCGCGCACCAACATGAAAAATCCCTGGGGTTCTTTCCCTTCGAAAAAAATAACCGCCTGGCGGGGAAAGTCGCGGGATACGGCCAGTTCGGCCAAAGTCTCCAGGTCGTTCTCCGCCACCCCGGAAAAGAGATAGGCTTCCCGCAGAATCTTCTTTTTTTGGATAATCTCCATCATCAGCCACCGGCATCCAGGATTAAATTCCCCCCTAATTTTGCAGTAACCGCAGCATTTGACAAGAGAAATATCACCGGGCACCTTAAGGTTTTTCAGAATGGGCCTGTACCTGCCTTTGCAGTTGACGGGGCAGTTGGCGGTTTGATAGATTGCAGTGGCCGTTAACAAAGAGCATTGCGGATAAATCCGCCGCCTTAATTCAAACTTATGGCAATTTTTTTACCGAAAACAGAAAACCGAAAACCGAAAACGGTATTTAAAATCGCTATCTTTATTGCCGAAAGGAGCAAGATATGAGGTCGCTGAGGTGGGCTGTGGTTCTGTTGTTGGCGGTAAGTTGGCTGGCCGCCGGTTGCGCGGCCAAGGAAGAAAACGTCATCCGCATCGGCGTCAACGCCGAACTCACCGGCAGCAAACCCACGGTGGGCGACTCCTGTAAAAAGGCCGCGGAACTCATGGCCGAGCAGGTGAATGCGGCCGGGGGCCTCAAGGTGGGAGACAAGCAATATCTCATCAAGCTCTTCATCGAAGACAACGAAGATAAGGCCGAATCCGCGGCCGCGGCAAGCCAGAAGCTCATCAGCCAGAACAACGTCCTGGCCATCATCGGCCCCAACGCCTCGGGCAACGCCATCCCTGCGGCCCGCATCTGTGAAGACGCGGGGGTGATCATGGTCACGCCCTGGTCCACCAACCCCAAAACCACCGAAGGCAAGAAATACGTCTTCCGGGCCTGTTTCATCGACGATTTCCAGGGCCAGGTGATGGCCAAGTTCGCCCGGGACAATATGAAGGCCGAAACGGCCGCGGTCCTCTATGACGTGGCCTCGGAATACAACAAGGGCATCGCCGAGTTTTTCAAGAAATTCTTCGAAGCCGCAGGGGGGAAGGTGGTGGCCTTCACCTCCTACACCAAGGACGACAAGGATTTCTCCTCCCAGCTCACCATCATCAAGGCCGCCAACCCCGCGGTGCTTTTCCTCCCCAACTACTATAACGAGGTGCCGCTCCAGGCCCAGCAGGCCCGGCGCCTGGGGCTGGCCTGCCCCTTCATCGGCTCCGATTCCTGGGGGAGCGAGGAACTGCTGCGCTTAGGCGCCAAGGACCTGGAAGGCTCCTTTTTCAGCACCCACTACGCTCCGGATATCGCCACCCCCAAGGCCCAGAAGTTCATCAAGGATTATGAAACCAAATACGGCAAAAAACCAGACGACGTGGCGGCCCTGACCTACGACGCCGGCCAGTTGCTGTGCGCGGCCATCATCTGGGCCGGGACCCCGGACCGGAAAAAAGTGCGGGACGCCCTGGCCACCATCCAGAAATTCGAAGGAGTCACCGGCCAGATGAATTTCCAAAACCTGTGCGACCCCATCAAGAGCGCGGTTATTTTGCAGATCAAGGACGG
>DYJG01000468.1 GCA_020723225.1 Desulfobacca acetoxidans
TCCGGCCGGAGGAATTGGGCCGGATTTTAAATCTTAAAAAGGACCTGGACTATAGTGACGTGTTATCCAAATATGCCTGCCGCTATCTGCAAATCGGTTGGGACCTGGTAGCCATCAATCCCAAAGGCGCGGTGGACCTGGATTTGGATTTCCGCCAGCCCCAGGGAATATGGACCCAAAGGCTCGCTGAGCTGGGCATGGAAGGCGTCCAGGTCAATTTGGGCGTGCGGACCGGAACCCCCTCCAACCTCCTGGTGTTGGAACTCCGGCCCCGGGGCGGGGAGCAGCCCTTCGGGGGCGGGGATGATTGGCGTTCCGGGTGCGTGGCCGAAGTGGGCGGCGGCTGGGAACAGCATTATTACATCCTGCCCCGGGGATGGCCCGCGCCACCCTCTTGCTTCCTCGACCCGCACCAGCTCATGGTTTTCGGGGCCGGGGGGCTGGTTCTGGCCCCGCCGTCTTTAGAACCCCGGGTGCAGGAGAACATGCGCTGGCTGCGCCCGCCCTGGGAGAGCCCGCCCTGCCGGCCCAGCCCCCGGTTGTGGCAGTTTCTCCAGCAGCAAATCCCTCAGTTGTCCGAGCCTATTATGGAAGAGGACCCGACGCCCCCCGCCTGGGAGGAAATTTACGGCACCATCGCCGCCCACCCCGAGGTGATGCAAGTCTTACTCGCCCCCGCGGCCGATGTGGAAGATTATTATTTGCGGGTGCTAACCGCCGCCCTGGACGCCGGTTTGACCGATCCTCAGGTCCTTCTGGGGCTCCTGTGGCACGCCCCCTTGGGAGACGCCCGCAACCGGCCCCGAGGCCTCCAGGAATTGCAAAACCTGATTGCCGGCACAACCCAGAAGGAGCAGCCCCAAAACCCCCTGGAGCGGGTGACCAGTCTGCTCCAGGAACTCCAGGGCGCTTTTGCAGCCTTGGGAGTCATGGGCCAGGGCCAGGGCCAGGCCCCGGCGGCCGGGCCGCCCCCGCCGCCCCCGCCGCCGCCGCCGCCCAAACAGGCCCCGCCGCCGGTCTCCTATAACTATCCTCCTCCCCGGTCCCAGGAGGAATTACGGCCGAAGAACCCGGATAGAGTTGGTCTGCCTCATCGAGCCAAGGAGCAGAACCTCCCGGAGGTCTATGAACAACCCGCCATGCGGGTCTTGTGGCGGCCCCGGGAAAACATTGCGGTGGACCGGGACAAATATGAAGCCATGCTTTATGAATTGGGCAAATTAGGGGCCTGGAATGAAATCCAGAAGGATTTCCAGCGGGAAAACAAGTCCCTCAAGGAAAAATTAGATTCCCAGCAGCAGAAGGAAATTTCCCGTCTGCGCAAACAATGCACGGAAAATCAGAACCAGAAAAAAGATAAAGGCTGGTGGAGATAATCATGGATGAATTGCACCCTGCCGGCGCTGACCCGGTTGGCGGATCAGGACCGGCCGCAACCCCGGACTTTGAGATCCTCCCCCCCACGGGCGGAGGCCCTCCTTTCCACCTGCCCACGCATATCAAAAGCATATCTGCAGGAGGAGTAATCCTGGAGGTGAACTACCCTCCCGACGGCCTGAATCTCCGGGAATTTCAAGGGCGGGAAGGCGCCATTAATCTGCCGGTGACCGGCAACGGCTCACGGATGGCCATCCGGGGCAAGGTCCAATGGGCCAGGTCCCAGGGGGTTGATAACCCCAGATTTTTACTGGGACTGGAACTGGAGGACGCCTCCCTGGAGGTGCGGCAGGCCCTGGAGGACCAGTTGTCCATCGCCACCAAAGATATTAAGGAATTATGGGATCAATGGGACCGGCTCCAGGAAAAACCCAAGCCCCCGCCTGCATCCTCAGCCTCCCAGGGCGTCTATCTGGTGGGCATGGGCGTGGTGCTGGCAGGCGCGGGCCTGCAGATTTTCGGTCCTGATGATCTGAAAAGTTTCGGCTTTATTCTGGTCCTTTACGGTTGTGCAACCCTGGCGGCGAAGAGCATCTGGACCCTTTGGCGCCAAAAATTTCATCCAAAGAGCCGGGAACCTATGGCCACCAATAGATAATCGACCATCCTGGGGCTCAGGGAAGAGGAACAATGATACAGAGCACTGACAGCAAAAAACTCTGGAGTATCGGCGGCGGCAAGGGCGGTATCGGCAAGAGCGTCTTCACCCTGGGTTTGGGCATCTCCCTGGCCCGCCTGGGCAAGAGAGTAATCCTGCTGGACGCGGACTTAGGGGGCGCCAACCTCCATACCCTCATGGGCGTCCGTTATCCGGCCCACACCCTGGAGGATTTTCTACTCAAAAGGGTGGATCACCTGGAAGATATCGTTCTGGATACCCAAATCGCAGGTATCGGCCTGATCTGCGGCGCAGATGACATCCTGGGCGCGGCCAACCCCACTTTCTCCCAAAAGATCCGGGTCCTCAACCAGATTGAGAGTCTCCCCGCGGATTTCGTGCTACTGGACCTGGGGGCCGGCACCTCCTACAACACCCTGGATTTCTTCAACTATTCCCCCGGGAAAATCGCGGTGTTCACCAATCAGGCCACTTCCCTGCAAAACGTGTACGGTTTCCTGAAGAATTCCCTCTTCCGCAAGATTTCCCGGGACTTCGCCAAGGACGAATACCTGATCTGGCTCCTTTATCAATCCGGCAGCAAGACCCCGGAGGTGAAAGTCGAGTCCATCAGCGACATGCTGACCCTTTTGCAGCGGAAAGACGAATACCGGTACGAGGAAGTGCTCCAACTGCTCCGGGATTTTCAAGTCCTGCTGGTGGTGAACATGATCAAGACCGACCGGGA
>DYJG01000469.1 GCA_020723225.1 Desulfobacca acetoxidans
AGAGGGGGGGCCAGAAACCTGGCCAGCGCAGCGCCCAGAGGCAGCCCCAACCCGGGCCGCATCCCGGACCGGGTCCGCATCCGGGACCGGGTCCACATCCGGGACCGGGGCCGCACCCGGGGCCGGGGCCACATCCCGGACCGCATCCTGGACCACACCCGGGGCCACGTCCTGGTCCACGTCCCGATCCACAGCGCAATGTTAACCGCAACGTCAATACCAATGTCAACGTCGGCGGCGGCGGTTGGGGCGGTCCCGGTTGGGGCTGGGGGGGTCCGGGCTGGGGCTGGGGCGCGGCAGGAGCGGGCCTGGCCGCGGGTCTGGCCATGGGCGCAGTGGTCGCCACCCTTCCCGCAAAATCTCAGCCGGTCATCGTCAACAACAAGCAATATTACGTCTCTGAAGGCACTTACCTGGAGCCTTGCTACCAGGGCTCGGAGATGAAGTACTGCGTGGTTCCCAACCCGGAGCTGCCCCCGCCCTGAACGGCGTCACTGGGTTAGCGCCTCCAGGACCTGACAGGCCTGGAGGCGCTTCCCGGCCTGGCGCCGCCTTGCCCCTTCTCTGAAAAATCTTTTCAAAAATCTCCCCCCCAATTAATACCGGCCCTCGCTATTAGTAATAAGCCTATAATTTTAATTGATTATCGTACCGCCTGCTTGGATCGGGAAGTCGCCTCTAATATCATTTTCACTTTCAAATGCACCCAATACCGCTTGAAACTCACTGAAATGATTAGGTCTTTTTAACTAAAAACGGAAAACGGAAAACGGTATAACCTGGCCTGCCATCCGGCGGATCGGGCCGGCAGCATGCCACGGAAAGCTGGAATCCTCCTGGCCCCCACCGGCTTGTAAAAAAAATTCCTAAAGAAAGCCATGGCAATTAACGATAAATTAACAGATTAGAAGCAAGCCTAAATTATTTTTGTAAACCAAGGAGAAAAAGATGAAACCATGGCAAAAGGCAGGTTGGCAGAGCCTCATAATTACCGTGTCCCTCTTGTTAACGGCGGGTTTGGCCCTGGCCCAGGAAAAGGCCACCCCCCAGGAAGTCAAAGCCAAGGTAACCGAGGCGGCCAAGCTTTTGCAGGAAAAAGGGGAAGAGGGCATTAAGGTCATCAACCAGAAAGACGGCCCCTTTGTCTGGAAGGACACCTACGTCTTTTCCTATAGCATGGACGGCAAAATCAACGGCCATCCGGTGGCTCCCCATCTCATCGGCAAGGACATGATGGCCATCAAGGACGTGGACGGCAAGATCTTTACGGCCGAGTTCCTGGAAATCGTCAAAGGCAAGGGACATGGCTGGTCCGATTATAAGTGGCCCAAACCGGGGTCCAAGGAGCCCTCTCTGAAAGTCAGTTATGTCATGAAGGTCCAGGGTAAGGACTGGTTCGTGGGGGCCGGCATTTATGACGTGAGCAAAGAGGAAGCCATCAAGCAGGCAGGAGATTGACTGGAGAGACCGCAGCCCCTGACACACCCGGCCCTGCCCCGGCAGGGCCGGGTGAGGTTGTGTGAGAGGAGCACAGATGACCTTTAGAGCCAAGATTCTCTTTCTGGTGGGGGTGGCGATTGCTGCGGCTTTTGGTTTGGGATTGGTCAACTTTTTCTCCCTGGGCTATGTCAACGGGGTGATGAGCCATACGGACGCCACCAATCATTTAATTAAAGGGATCTATCAGGTGCGCATGGCCGAACAGGAGTTCGTGGAAAAGATGACTCCGGGGGCTGCGGCTCAGGTGGACAAAAAAGTGGAGGAAGTCTTAAAAACGCTGAACGCCAGCAAAGGCGACCTGGCCGCGGTCAAGACCGCGCTGCTTTCTTACCAGGAGACCTTCAAAGAATTGTCCAAGCGCATCCTGGAACTGCAAAAGTATTTCACCCACGAAAAAGACGTGGCCACGACCCTGGCCATCCTGCTGCGCACCAAGATCGCGGAGCCTTTTGAAAAGGAACAGACCATGGCGGCCATTCTGGGGGAGGAGGTCAGCCCGAGGAAGATCGCCCTCCTGACCACTACCCAGGTTCTCCTAAAATTGCTCGAACGCCAGAGGTTGAATACCAGCACTTTGCTGTTATTTGGGGACGTCAAAGGCTATCAGCAGGAGGAGGCCGGCCTGGCCAAAGAGTTCAACACCAACATCCCCAATTTCACCGGCGCCCTGCCCACCATCGATGATAAGAACCTGCAAACTATTCGGGAACCTTTCACCGCCGGTATAAAAGACCTCCGGGAGACGAGCGCCAAAATCCTCCCTTTATATAAGGCCCGGGAGGAATTAAGACACCGTCTGAACGGCATCAGCTCCCAGGTCATCTCCCAGAGTGAAACCGTGGTCTCCCAGTCCGAACAGGAAGCCAAACAGGCCCAGGTGAACGCGGGAAATTACAGTAAAGGGCTGGTCTTGGGGGTCATCGCCCTCATCGCCGGTTTGGGCCTTATCCTCTACCGCTCCATCACCCTGCCGGTGCGCAGGGTGGTGGAGAACCTCTCCGCCGGTTCCCTGCGACTCAACCACACGGCCGGTGACATTGCCTCCACTTCCCAGCAGCTCACCGGGTCAGCCAACGCCCAGGCGGCTTCCATCCAGGAGACCTCGGGTTCCATGGAAGAAATTGCGGCGATGACCCAACAGAACTCCGACAACGCCCGGCAGGCCAATTCGTTGATGGCCGACGCCTTTAAGGTGATCAAAGAAGCCGGCGAAGCCATGTCCGCCCTCACCGCGGCCATGGAGGGAATCTCCGGGGCCTCCAATGAAACCGGGAAAAT
>DYJG01000470.1:0-2147 GCA_020723225.1 Desulfobacca acetoxidans
TGATCGCGGCTCTGTCCGATACGGACCGGGACGTGCGGTTTTGGGCGGCCTGGGCCCTGGGCGCCCTGAAAGACCCCCAAGCCGTGGAGCCGCTGCTTAACGCCCTGAAGGACGGCGACGCCGGAGTGCGTTACCGGGTGGCGGAGGCCCTGGGCGAACTGAAGCAGCCCCAGGGGGTGGAGGCCCTGAACGCGGCCCTGTCCGATCCGGAAGAGGCCGTGCAGCAGGTGGCCTCCTGGGCCTTGAAACAGATCCGGGAGGCTGAGGCCCCGGCGGCGGCAACCCCTGCCGCAGAGGCCGAGGCGATGCCCGAAGCCGCACCGGAAGAGGTCAGCCCTCCGGCCCCGGAGCCCGAGGCCATGCCCTGGACGCAGCCCGCCCCCGGGGAAACGCCGGTCTTCACCCTGGCGGAGGCGGCGCCCGCCGCCCCTCCCCAAGAGGAAATCCCCGCCGCGGCGCCGGAACCTGAGGCCCCGCAACCGCCGCCGGCCTTTTTCTTCACGCCGCCGGCCCCGGCTTTTACCCCCGAGCCCCGGCCGCAGTTTGCAGAATCTCTCCCCGGCCAGGCCCCGGACACCATCACCAGGGAAGTCAAACCCTACGAGGCGGAGGCCCATCACCTCCTGGGCCTGGCCCTGAGTGAGAGCGGCAATTGGACCGAGGCCATCGCCAGTTTCCGGAAGGCCATCAAATTCAAACCGGATCTGGCCGAGGCCTATGGCAACCTGGGAGTTGCCTACAGCCGCCAGGGCCGGTTCGAGGAAGCCCTGATCTATCTCAAGCAGGCCCTGAAACTGAAGCCCGATCTATTCAAGACCGCTCTAAACCTCGGGGAGGTCCAGGCCGCTCTGGGTGACTGGCAGGGGGCCGCAGCCTCTTTCCAACATGCCCTGCGCCTCAACCGGGATGCTGAGGCCCTGAAGCGCCTGGGCGTGGTTTACGGCCGCCTGGGGCGGTGGCTGGAGGCGCTGGCGGCTTTCCAACAGGTTCTGGACGGCAGCCCCGGCGATCTCGAAGCGACGTATGATCTGGGGCTGGCTCTCTGCCACCTGGGCCGCTGGCCCGAGGCGGTCAAGGCCTTCCAAAAGGTCCTGGTGCTCCGGCCCGATCATGCTGCCGCTTTCCGCCACCTGGGGATCGCCTGCAATCAGATGGGCAATTGGAAAGAGGCGGTGAGGTGTTTTCAACAGGAAGTCCTGATCAAACCGGAAAACGCCGGGGCCTATCTCAACCTGGGAGGGATGTTTGCCCAGGTGGTCAACTGGCAGGAAGCGGTCCAGGCCTTTAAAAAGGCGGTCCAGGCCCAGCCCGGCAACGCCATGGCCCACCAGGCCCTGGGAGTCACCTATGGGCAATTGGGGCTCTGGCGGGAAGCGGCCGAGGCTTTTCAGCAGGCCATCCTGCTGGGGGGCGACGAGGACGCGGCCAAGTATGCCAGCCTGGCGCCCTCCTTTTCCGGCCGCTGGGAAGAGGTGGCGGAAAACCTGAAGAACGCGCTCCGCTTCAATCCCGAACTGGGTGAAGCCCAATATCTCCTGGGTCTGGTCTATGGCCGGATGGACCGCTGGCAGGAGGCGGCCGTGGCCTTCGCCAACGTGGTGCGCTCCAGGTCCGGAAAACCGGGGCAGGTCCGGGACCGGAACGGGGAATCCGGAGTTTTCAACTACTACAAGGAAGCCCTGGATATCTTGCGGCAGGCCATCAATCTCCGGCCGGATCTGCCGCAACTGACCACCGGCTTGCTCCTGGAGGCCGGTTCCCTGACCGCGTCCCAGGACCGGGCGGTCTTCTGGCAGCGGAGTCTCGAAGCCGACCCCGGGAATGAAGAAGCCCGGTATCAACTGGGAATGACCTATCTCCGCCTGGGCTGCTATCCCGAGGCCGTTAATGCCTTCCAGGCCCTGATCCGGAACCATCCCGGCCATGCCCTGGGACATTATCAATTGGCCGTGACCTACCTCTCCAGCGGCGACTTCGGAGCCGCAGTGGAGGAATATTCGACCTTGAAACATCTGGATGCCAAGCTGGCGGAAAAGCTGTTCGCCTAAGCCTTGAGCGGTTTGACCTTAGGTCTGGAAAACAAGTTCGCTTAACCAGGGAAAAAAGCCATGCAAACCACAACTGGGAAGATCTTTGGGATCGGCTTG
>DYJG01000470.1:2177-2775 GCA_020723225.1 Desulfobacca acetoxidans
CCGGGCGGTGAAAAAAGAGAAACAGAAAAAGCCCGGGACCATCTATATCCAGCAGGGAAAACAGACCATCAACCTGATCCCCGGGGAGCTGACCTTCCGGACGGCTCTGGTGCTGGCCAACAATGTGCAGGTGGGAAGATATGGAACCGCCAAGGAGCCGGCCCTTAAGGTGGCGACGCACCAGTTGGAGATCATGCTGTTTGACCCGGAATCCGCGGGCGAGAAGGTGCATCTGACCCGGCTGGGATACGTGGAAACCAATCCGGCTTCCAGTTTTGACCTGAACTCCACCAAGCTGGATCCGGAATTTTTCCAGAAGGCTTACAAAATGGATTATAACGCGGCCATCCCCATCAACCTGTGGTGTTTCGAAGAGGATATTCCCCTGCAGATGACGCCGGTGCCCAAGAAACCGGGATGGTTCCGCCTGGTTCCCATGAATCAGCTGCCCCCGGGGAATTACTCCGTCACCACCGTCAGCCTGGACGGGCCCCGTTACTATACCGGGGAGCACCCCTTCTACCCCTTTAACCTGGCGGCCGCGGCGCCGCCGCCGGAGGTCAAGGAAGCTCCCAAGAAAATGAAAAGAGCGGTGAAA
>DYJG01000471.1 GCA_020723225.1 Desulfobacca acetoxidans
TGGGGGCGAGTCCGGGGATCACCAGCATGTTGGCCGCCAGGGCCAGGGAAGAGCTGGATTACACGCAAGAATTGATCGCCGCCTGGAATATCGAGGAAGACGCCGGCGGCGATGATAAAGTGGCCTACGGCGCGGCGGTGGTGCATTGGATGCAGCAGTGTTCCGGCGCCATTCTGGAATGCGAGAACGGCCGCCTGGTGGAAAAAAAACCTTTACAAGAGGTTTCCCTGGACTACCCCGGCAGGGGGCAAAGAACCGTCTATACGGTGGGCCACCCGGAGCCGGTCTCTTTCCATTACTCCTATCCCGATCTTATGCGCTCCTACTGCGTGATGGTCATGCCCGGCATGTGGATCACGGAATTTAAGGAGTTGGCGGCCCAGATCGACCGGGGCGGCATGACCCTGGAGGAGGCCGGGAAAAAGCTGGTGGCGGACGCAGGCGTCAGTTCTTTCATCGATCAAATCATGGAATTTTTTCCCCGCCTCTTTGAAGGCCCGCGGCTGCCGCTATTTTTCGCCCTGGCCAAAGGCAAAAAAGACGGCAGGCCGGCCCGGGTGGCCACCTCCATCCGCGCCATCCCTCCGGGCATGGCCAACGCCACGGGCATTCCCCTGGCCCTGGGGACCCGGCTTTTTCTCCAGGGGAAAGTCGCAGCCAAAGGGGTCATTGCGCCGGAGATAGCCTTCCGGCCCGGGGAATTCTTCGACCTGCTGGCGCCCTATTGCACCTTCCCGGAGCCGAAGGCCGCCGCGGACCTGGTGGAAGTGGCTGGATAATACCGTTTTGCGTTTTTCGTTTACGTTTTTCGAAAATACTTAGAAAAAAGGGAACCCGGACAATAACTTTCGGGTTCCCTTTTTTATCTGCCTGTTCTTTTAACGAAAAACGAAAAACGTGAAACGAAAAACGGCCTTACATAACCCTGGGTGCAGGTTTCTCCTCGGGTACTTCCTTTTCCTTGGCGGGAGCCTTGGGCTTCCTGGGCGCGGCCTTGGGATGGCTCACCGGGAAGGTTTCCAGGTAGCGGGAGGCCACCCAGCCGATGATATTGGTGCGGAGGTGCCGAACCTGGGACCAGCCCGCGGCATTGGCGCCCAACACCTCCACCTGGTCGTTGAGGCTCAAGGTGGTGAGCACCTTGGACCCGGTGGAGGGCCCGGCCCGCAGATTAAGCCCCTGGATAGCCACGTAAAAATATGGCGGTCCCGGGCTGGGGGAGGGCGCCGACGCCGGAATCCAGCCGATAATGCCGGATTTGACGGACCTGACCCGCCACCAGCCCCGGTAGTCCTGGTCGATCTTTTCCACCCGGTCTCCCCGGTAGAGCAGTTCCAGGGAGCGGCAGTTGTAATCGGCGCATTCCCGCGTATAGACGTTGGTCCAGGCCACGTAAAAGCTGGTGGGGCCGGGGCTGGGCGCGATCAGGTCGCCGGGAATCCAGCCGATGACGCCGCTGCGTTCCAATGACACCCGGGCCCAGTTGTAATCGTTGCGGTCCAGGACCACCACCCGGTCGCCGCTGAAGACCTGGGCGATGATATAGCATTCCTCCGCATAGGAGGCGCAGGAACGCAAGTATGTGGTGGTGGGCACCACATAAAAGTATGAGGGAGGAACGGGATAGGTGCGCGGCCCGGTGTCACACCCGCCCACTAAGGAGATGATCAAAACCAGCAGCAGCAGTCCTCTCAAGAGATGGCGATGGCCCATATTTTCTCCTATTCCGCTTCTTCCAGGGAGCGGATGCGCCATTGGCCCAATTCCTTGGCGAACCGCACCTGAAAGGTTTGAGTCGAGCTGATCAATTCCCCGGTGCGCCGGTTCCTGAGGTCCACGTACCAGGTAACCTTGGCGTTGGCGTTATCCTCATTCAGGGGCTGGACTTCGTCGACGGTGAAGACCATATTGGTGTAATCGTAATTGTCCCAGGCCTTCAAAGCTTCCCGCCGCTTGCTTTCCACGTCCGGATAAGTCAGGGAATAGCAATTCATCAAGAGAATAATGTCTTTATTCAGCCTGGCCTCCCGCATCTTGGCCAGGATGCCCTGCAACTGGTCTTTGAGAGTCGCAGGTTGAGCTTCGGGGGCCGGAGCGGGAGGGGCCGGGGCCGGCGCCGCCGCCGGAGGAGCCGGGGGCGCGGCCGGAGGCGCCGGAGCCTCCGCTTTCGGGGGCGCAGGAGCAGGCGGGGCCGACGGCTTGTCGGATTGGGAGAAGACCAGGATCAAGAGTAAGAGGATAATAACCCCGGCGCCCACCAGCAAACCGACCATCATCTGGGAGCCTTTGGCCGGGGCCGCAGCCGGCGCGGCCGCGGCCTGTCCTCCGGGGGCTGGCTGTTCCTCGACCGCCGGGGCCGCGGCTGCCTGCCCTTTCAGGGGCGCGTCGCATTCATGGCAGAATTCCTGGCGAGGTGAGACCCTGATGCCGCATTCGGGGCAGAAAGTGTCCCCAACCTCCGGATGCAGCAAAAAGCTTCCGCACATCTGACAATACCGCTGACCGGAATCGTATTCGGTCCGACAATGGGGGCATTGGGGCATATAAACCTCCAGACGGCAGCATTAGGAAATGGCATAGGCAAGCCCATGAAACCGCAAAACCCTTACGAAGTCAATATTTTTTTATAATATCCAAGCTTTGCCCGCATCTATGAGATTAACTATGCAGCCGCGTCCGATTTAAAGCAGTTGCCATCCCATCCCTGAAGGGTTGGAACAGGGCTATCGCATGTAAAAAACAAGTGGAGAGGACCATAGGAGATGGGTCTATA
>DYJG01000472.1 GCA_020723225.1 Desulfobacca acetoxidans
CCTCACCCAGAGCCGCTGGGTTTTTCAAGTGCAGGTGGCGCCCGTGCACAAGATAACCCTGACGCCGTTTTTTTCCGCGTATCTGTATCTCTTTCTCGCCCTGGGCGCGGCCGCGCTGCTGTTCAGATCAGAGGTGAAGGTGAAGGAGGTGCTGGCCGGGGGCTTAAGGCAGTCCTGGCGGGCTTTATTGGCCATGGCCCTGTTCGGGGCCATGGGGCAGATCATTGCTTATTCCGGGTACGGCGAGGGGTTCGGCAGCCTGGACCAGGCCCGGAACATCCCCTGGGTCCTGGCCATGGGGCTTAAAAGTTACACCGGCGCCTGGTATCCCCTGTTCGTGCCGCTGTTGGGCTGGGTGGGCACCTTTCTGACCGGCTACGGCGTGGCCTCCCTGATGCTCTTCGGGGAGTTGCAGGTACACGCCGCCTCGCTCCTGGGGGTGTCCCCGGTCTGGCTGGCCGCGGGCCTCACCGTGGGCTCGGCCGTGGGCTCCATCTCCTCCCCCTTCAAGATCGCCATTGCCGCGGCCATGTGCGGCGCCCTGGGCCAGGAAGGGGAGATTCTCAGACGCACCATCCCCCTGGGGGTGGCCGCGTCTCTCTTGCTAGGGGTAATTCTTTGGGCGCTCTAGCCCTGCCCTTGACAGCGCGTGCCCAATTTTGTGTCTGACGGCAAGGGTGGGGTGGGCGTTGTAAAACTCTTGGAGTCGTCTTCCATGTGATTCCGCACATTGGGATAAGACCCTCATAACTCAATTGTTTCAGCGAAGACCATGCGTCCCGGATCAGGGGCCAGGGATTGGTGAGTAAGACTTTTTCCACCGCTCCCTGACCCCTGACTTTTGATTCCTGCCCCTTTAAGCATTGACCTCATTTAGTAGACTACTTATTTTCTAGACAATTAAACTCTGGGAGGCAAAAGAAATGAAAAAGACTGCGATTTTGGTATTTCTGGCAGTGTCGTTTGTCGTGCTATTAAGTTCCGGAGCCATGGCCGCCAAACTGATCTGCATTTCCGATCAGGACATCAAGGGAGAGATGTCCGTAAACAAATGTCTGGCTAAGGGCATGGAGTTCGCACTCATGGATGATAATGGATTCATTCGCATCCTGACTCCCCGGGAAATCGAATTAACCAGGATTATCAACCCCAAGGCCTTTGAAATGCCGGGGTTTGGCCTGAGACATCACCGCCTGGCCCCGAAAATTCCTCCCCTGCCCGTTTCTCCAGAGGTATTAGGATAAACGAGCCGATGGCGCCCCTGGATGAGCCCTGGGGGCTGCAATTAAGTAAGATGCGCAGTTTTGGATGATGTGGGGGGTCCGTTACGGAGGCCGTTAATTTCTAGCCAACGTTAATCAAAGGGAAATGGCAGCGACAGAGCAACCTTATTTCCAAATGTCTGGAAGGTGTGTAATAGAAAAGCGAGGGTCCGATCCTCTTGAAAAAGCTTAATGGATACATAAGTTGAGGGCAGGGTTTCTAGCCATGCAGCCTCCTCAAACGATTACGCCCTTCCCGGCATCCAAAGGCAGAATGGCGTGGCTATGGTTCAGCCTGGCAGGCATGGTGGCGGGATACCTTCTGGTGCATCCCTTTGCCATGCTGGCCTATGTCCTGGGGCCGCAGCAAGCCCAGACGCCCCTGGACTTTTCCCTTTGGGGGCGCCAGGTGCACCTTGCCTTTAACGCCGATATGCTTGCCATGGGCGGGGCTTTCGCTCTGATGGGCGGGGTGGCCGGTCTCGGGCTGGGGCTCTGGTATGCCCAGAAGGAGCGTCGGATCGCAGAAAACCTTGAATCTCAAAGGCGTCTGGCTGCGCTGGAGACTTTGCAGGAATTGATGGTCACTTTGGCTCACCATGTCCGCAATGCCAACGTGGTGATCGGGGGCTTCAGCAGCCGCCTGGGCAAACGCACTGCGGACCCGGAGACCCAACGCCTGTTGGGAATGATCCAGCAAGCCTCCCGAGAAATCGACGCGGTGATCGACTCTCTGGAAAATCTCTCGCAAATTGACCGCACCCAATATGTCGGCGCCTGGGAAACCAAGATGATCGATCTGAGCCAGGAACTCAAAGCCCGGCTGGAGGCAACGGATACTAAAGGGAAACACCATGAACCCTAAGAAAATCAAACCGGTGGTCCTGGAGGCCCCGGTCCGCAAAGAGCGGACCTGGACCTATCCCTGGATCGGCGTGTTACTCGGCATGACCGTCGGCATCTTCATCGGGCATCCCGTGGCCATGGTGGCCTATGATTTTCACGAATGTTTGATTAAAGGGACCACTTGTGATGTCAGCCGCGCTCTTTTTCATAGTTTCGCCTTCCATATGTGGCCCATGATGCTTCTCTTCTCCGGGTTCGGCGGGGTATCCTGGGGAATAATAGGTTTCATCTTAAAGCGTCTCAGAGAGAACCGCCTGCGCCTGGACACCTTGCACCAGGAGTTTGAATTCCAGGTGGCCACGTTAAGACATCACTATAAAAATTTGGCCCTGGGCATTCACGGATTTTCCAATAGAATCCAACGAAAGCTGGATAATTTGGACGGGGTTTTCAGCAGTTGCCTGGATCAGGGCAACTGTCCCTCTTACGAAGAATTGCAGCCGGAATTCGAGTCTCTGAAAAAGCATTTCACCGTGGTTATAGACGCGGCCCAGCGTTTGACTCACACTCTCGGTCAAGAAGTCTTATTCCTTAAAGCCTTTACCAGTGACACTTTGACCCCCACACCCAGAGATTTTTACCCTTTCCTGACCCACTGTATCG
>DYJG01000473.1 GCA_020723225.1 Desulfobacca acetoxidans
ATGAAATACCGTCCTTTAATGATCCTGGGTTCCGGCTCCGACGTGGGTAAAAGCCTGATGGCGGCCGGGTTGTGCCGCATCTTCCGGCAGGAGGGAGTGCGGGTCGCGCCCTTTAAGGCCCAAAACATGGCCCTGAACAGTTTCATCACCCCGGAGGGCGGGGAGATGGGCCGGGCCCAGGTGGTCCAGGCCCAGGCCGCGGGCCTGGCCCCCCACGTGGATATGAATCCCATCCTGCTCAAGCCTAGCAGCCAAGTGGGGTCCCAGGTGATTGTCCACGGGAAGGTTTTCGGCAATTTTTCCGCGCAGGAGTATTACCATTACAAGCCCAGGCTGGTGAAGAAGGTGATGGAGAGTTACCGCCGCCTGAGCGCAGCTTACGAGCTGATCATCCTGGAGGGCGCGGGCAGCGCGGTGGAGCTGAACCTGAAGAAAAACGACCTGGTGAACTTCCAGATGGCGAAAAAAGCCGGGGCCGTAGTGCTCCTGGTGGCGGACATCGACCGGGGCGGGGTCTTTGCCGCCACCATCGGCTCTTTCCATCTGCTGACCCCGGGCGAGCGCCGCTTATTGGCCGGGTTTATCATTAACAAATTCCGGGGAGACCCGGCCCTGTTTACCGAGGGGGAAAGGATCATCGAGAAGCGCACGGGCCGGCCGGTCCTGGGGGTGCTTCCCTTTGCCCCGGATTTGGTGATCCCGGAAGAGGACAGCGTCGCCCTGGGCCGCAAACATTGCCCCGGAGATCGGTGGGAGGCCGGCTGTCTGCGCATCGGGGTCGTGCGTCTGCCCCATATCTCCAACTACACCGATTTCGATCCCCTGGAGCAGGAGCCGGGGGTGACGCTGCGCTACCTGGACCACCGCCAGAACCTGGAGGGGGTGGACCTCTTGATTCTGCCGGGGACCAAGAACACCATCAGCGACCTCATTTATCTGAAGGATAGCGGTCTGTTTTCCCAGATTCAGGCCTTCGCCGCCGGCGGGGGCCATCTGGTGGGCATCTGCGGCGGCTACCAGCTTCTGGGAGCGGAAATCAAGGATCCCCTGGGAGTGGAAGGGCCGCCTCGGGTGGAGGCGGGCCTGGGCCTGCTGCCGGTGGTCACCGTCATGGCCGGGGCCAAGACCACCACCCAGGTGCAGGCCATGGCTCTGGCAGGGCAGGGGACCGGCGCGCTCGTCACCGCCTATGAAATTCACATGGGGGAGACCAGGCCTCAGGGCGAAGGCCGGCCGGCCATGGAGATCGTCAGCCGCAACGGCGTGCCGGTGAAAGTACAGGACGGTTGGGTCAGTCCCGACGGCCGCGTCTGGGGGACCTATCTGCATGGCCTTTTTGATAATGACGAATTCCGCCGAGGTTTTCTCCGGGAGATGTCGCTGCGTCAGGGGCAGACGGGGGAAGTTGCCGGGGCCTGGTCTTTCAAGGACTTCCAGGAGGCGCAACTGGACCGGTTGGCGGATTTGATGCGGCAGCATCTGGATGTGGCTCGAATCATGGCGATGATCCAGCCCTGAGAAAAATAAACCTCACGCAAAGACGCAAAGGCGCAAAGGCGCAGATAAAAATAAAGAATATATGAGCATGAGCAATAGCATTCCTGAAAAGACCCCGCCGCACGGGGGCGACGTTTACCATCTGGCCCGGACCTTGGGCCTGGAGTTGCGCGAACTGCTGGATTTTTCGGCCAACATCAATCCCTTGGGATTCCCGCCGGGAATCCCTGAGGCCATCCGGGAGGCCTTGCCGGAAATCGTCCACTACCCGGACCGCCGCTGCCTGGAGCTGACCCGAGATCTGGCGGCCTACCACGGCCTCAGCCCCGGGGAAATACTGGTGGGGAACGGCTCCACGGAGCTGATCTACCTGGCGGCCCGGGCTTTGAAACCCAAGAAAGCGGTGATCGTGGCCCCGGCCTTCAGCGAGTACGAGCATGCTTTACAAGCCGCGGGCGTGCCAGTGGATTTTCAGATTACCGCCGAATCCCAAAATTTCACCCTGGATGCGCCCCTGGACCCCAAAGGCGCGGACCTGGTCTTTTTGGCCCAGCCCGCCAGTCCCAGCGGGGCCCTGCTGGCGCCGGACCTGCTGCTGGAGGCGGCGGCCCGGCTGGATGACGCCGGGGTCTTCCTGCTGCTGGACGAGGCCTTCGTGGATTTCGTGGAAGAGGCCTCTTTGAAGACCAGCCTGGCCCATTTTCCCCATCTTTTGATCCTGCGCTCCTTCACCAAATTTTTTGCCATTCCCGGGATGCGCCTGGGCTGTCTCCTGGCGGCCCCGGAGGTAATCCGGCGTCTGGCCGCAGTGCAGGAACCCTGGTCGGTGAACACCCTGGCCCAGGCCATGGGCCGGGCCTGCCTTAAGGACGTCGATTACATGGCCCGCTCCCGGGAGTTGGTCCGGGAAGAGCGGGAGTACCTCTTTCAGGGGCTGGCCGCCCTGCCCGGGTTGCAGCCTTTTCCCAGCACGGTGAATTACCTCCTGGTGAAGCTCAACCGTCCGGAATTTACTGCCCATAGCCTGCAGCGAGCTTTGTTGGCGCAGAAAGTCGTCATCCGGGACGCCAGCAATTTTCGGGGCCTGGATGCGCGTTTTTTCCGGGTGGCGGTGCGGAGCCGGGGGGAGAACCGCAGGCTCCTGGAGGCAATGGGCCATGTTTTAAGGTAGGGGCCGGCGGTCAGGGGGCAGGGGCCAGGGGTCAAGGGTCAGGTTAAGGATAGTGGCCAGTGGCCAGTGGGAAGGCGACTGAGCGGGCA
>DYJG01000003.1 GCA_020723225.1 Desulfobacca acetoxidans
GGCTTCCCAACTCCGGCCCGCGTTCTTCGACCAGCGGCAGGTGGCCTGGCCCACCTCGCCGCCGTTTTGGATCTGCACCACGAATTTCTGCTTTTCCTGGGGGGAATAATCCCCCGTGACCACCATCGCGGCGCTGCCGCTTCCCACCTTGGCCAGGCTGTGCACCCTCCGGCCCCTGGCCGGCCCCCGCAATTTGAGCCGCACCCGGTCCACGGCGGCGAAGGGGCCGCTCGCCAATGACCAATCCAGGCCGTAGCCGAGCCAGGCCGCGTCCTGGCTGGCAGGCAGCTCCGCCCGGATATGCAGTTCGCAGCCGGGGGAGTCCGGGGCCCCCTCGATGCTAAAGGTTTGAAAGGCAGAAAGGCCGCTGGTCGCACCCCGGTAGAGCAGATAAGCCCCCCGGTCCCACCGCTGCCGCTCGAAATTGTCAAAAATCAAGGGAGAGACGGAGCTTTCCGTCCGGGGATAAAAGGCATCCCACAAAAACTTGGATATGGGCCGGTAATCCCGGCCCTGCTCCTGCCCGGCCAGGTGCAGGATGGCCATGAGGTCCAGGATGCGGTCTACCGCGAAATCATAGGTATAGTCGTCCCGGCCCCGGTAAGCCCGGCGGATGCAGGGATAGTTGTTCAACGGCTCATACTTGGCGGCCTTTTCGCCGGTGAGGTAGATATAGTAAAGCTGGACCGGGGTTCCCGGGGGCAGGGGCGTCCCCAGGGTGATCTCGGTCACGTCCCCCAGGTTGGCGTAAGACCCGCCCTGATAATAGTTGGTGAGATCCCCGGACAGGGGCTCGGCCCAGAATCCCTCCCAGGGAAAGACGGTCTCCGCCGGCCATACGCCCCGGACCAGGCAGACCCGGCCGCCGCCGGGATTAGGGCCGGTAATGCCGACCCGGCCATCGGCCTCAACCGCCGCGGCGGCGTTGTCCCAGTTGCCGGCCACCGCTTCCTGGAGGGGCGTGCCTCCCATGTTGTCGAAGACCCAATTGAACTGGGACGCCCGGGCCCATTGGATACGTGCCATCGATTATCCTTTGAAAATAGTTTGGTGGAGAAATCAGGGGATCAGTGATCAGTCATCAGTGATCAGTAATCAGTAATTTATGTAACTACTGATAACTGATCACTGATTACTGATTACTTACCCCTAACCCCTGCCCCCTGCTTTTTACTCTTCCCCCAAGTACGCCTTAAGCTTGATCTCCCCGAAGTCCACCCAGAAGTCGTAAAGGCAGCGTCTCAGGATTTCCCGCAGGGCCTGGGCCGCGGGGAGGTTCTCGAAACAAACGCCGATGGCATAATCGGGGGTGAGGCTCTTGGCCAGGTCGAAACTCTCCTGCTCCATGGCCGGTTTTAAGCCCACCGCGTCCAGGATATCGGTGATGATGTCCACCGGGTGGGTGGTGGCGTCCTTGACCACCCTGGCCTCCACCGCGCCGGAGCGGCCGGTGATGGCGATCACCCCGGTTTCGGGGTCCGCGGCCACCCGGTCCCGGCTCTCTTCCCCGTTCAGGTAGACCTCGGTAATGGCTGCGAAAGGCCCGCCATAAACCTGGTAGCGGTAAACCCGGGCCTGGGCGGTAAAGGTCCAGCGGTCCCCGGCCATCAGATCCGTGCCCGAGCCGGACTCCCAATAAACCGATAGGCCGCTTTCCAGCTCCACGGGATTCTCCGCCCCGGCGGTGTCCAGGCCCGTCTCCCGCCAGCTCTGGCCGTTGTTGGCGGACCAGCGGAAGGTCGCCCCGCCCACTTCACCGCTGTTTTCTATGTGCAGGAGATAGTCCTGGTCGAATTCCCCCCGGTAAGTCCCCAACACCTGCAGCGTCGCGCTGCCGGAGCCGGTCTTCACCGGTTCGGTAACCTGGGCCGTGATGGTTTCCGTGAGTTCGGCCCCGGCCAGGTAAGGCCCCCGCATAAAGGGCCGCCTCTCTCCTTGGGGCGAGGGAGCGCCGACGCGGGTTTGCAGCCGGGCCGCCACCCAATCCCGGCTTTCCAAGCGCACCCGGTGTTCTCCTCGCCAGGCGTGGGCCATACCGGCCAGGCGATCCAGCTCCCCCTGATAAACCAGTTGCCATTCCACCCGGCCCCGGGGCAGTTCCCAACCGTGATAGAGGGCGATTTGCTTCTGATTCCAGGGCAGGCCCAGAAGGTAAAAATTCTCCCCCCCGGCCAGCCATTGACCCCGGCGATTGTCCAGGAGCATGGCGTGGTCCCCGGGCTTAAGCTCGCTGAAGTCCTGGGCCAACTCCACCCGCACTGCGCCGGGGTCCAGAATCTCCCCTTCCGGCAGGCTCAGGCGTCCTTCCAGCCGCAGGTTCGCCAGATAACCCGGGAATGCGCCTGCCGCGCTGTAGCTCTCGTAGCCGCCATCCGGAGCCTGATTGACCGCATAGGCAGTGAAGGCGTCCGCGTCTTCGGCTGCGTCCACGGCCCAATGCCTCAGCGTCTCCCGGAACTCCACCCGCACCTGGAAGTAAGGCAGCAGAGGGTATTCCTCGCTCCGGTTCAAAGATACGTAAGCCGCGGCGCTAACCTCTCCCGGACCGGCTCCGGTCCGTAAGCTTACCACGGCTTCCATCCGCCCGGCCTGGTCGTCCCAGAAGGCCGCCACCAGATTGAGGTAAGGGGAATAGGAATGCATCACCGGGGAGGTCCAGGACGCGGTGGAGTAATAACCCTCCGCCAAGGCCAGCTTCCCCGGCTCGCCGCCGTACGCGGTGTGCAAAAATTCCCCGGAGCCGGGAGCCAGGCCGTAATCCAGATCGAAGGGGTAAAGGACGGCCTTCACCCGGGGCCGGGTGCCGCGGCTGCGGGTTTCTTCCTGGAGGTACTCGCTGCTCGTGGTTCTCATAGTCACTAGTAAGTGATCAGTGATCAGTAATCAGTGATCGGTGTAAGAAACAAGTCTTTACTGATCACTGATCACTGATTACTGATTACTTCTCCTCCCGGCATGTAGACACCTCAAACTTCTTCCAGCACCATACTGCCGGACCAGGCTCCCGGCCCCACTTCCCGGAAATCCAGGTCGTTAGTCCAGACTCCGGTAAAGGTCTTGGCGCCCCCCGCGTCCCGGTAAAAGTCGATCTCCGTCTGGGTTTGTTTGACGGCGGTTAACTGGTCCTTTTGAGATGTGGAAATATACTGGAATTTCAGGACCCACCTTTGCTTCAGACCCCGGGAATAGCTCCGCAGGGTGCCGTCCAGGGCCCGTTCCCGGTCGGTTTCGTCCTGGAGCAGCTCCTGGTAATCCCGGGAAAAGTTGACCGGCAGGGTGTAGCTCTGGCGGCTGCCGCCCGAGGAGGTCCACTCCAATTTGGCGTTGGCCATCTCGTTCCTCTCTACCAGCGGCGGTCCGCTTCTTTTTGGAGCAAGGGCAGGATATGGCGCTGCACCAGCCGGTCCCAATCCACGCGGTTGACCCCCGCGGCATCCAGAGTTTGCACCTGGATGGTGACTCCCAGGCTGGGCCCACCGTCCCGGGGCGCCCGCTCAAACCGCCCGGACCGCAGGGCTTCGAAATTTTGCGCCCCCAGGCGGGCCATGCTCTCCCGGGGCAGGATGCCTTCGCCGGATTGGGCCAAGATCAGTTGTTCATCGCTCTCCCAGGTTCCGGGAGAGACAGTCGCACCCTGGTGGGCGGAAACGATGCCCCCCTGGTGAAACAATCCTCCGATCCCCAGGCCCCCTCCCAACCAGGAGAGCCACCCCCCGCCGTCGCCGCCCCCGAAGAGGCCGAACCAGGACTGGCTTACTTTCTCCAGTTGGCGGAGAAAGTTTTCCACCCAATCCTCCAAATCTCCGGAAATTTCACCCAGGGATTTCCCCAGGCTTTGGCTCAAGGAGTTGCCCGCGGCTTCGCCTCTGGCCGCCAGGTCGTCGAATCCGGCCTGGGCCAGGGAGGACATTTCCTCCATATAACTTTGCCATTCCCGGGAGAACGCGGCCCAACTTTCCTGCATCTGCCGGACCTCGGACTCCCAGGCGGCGGTGCGGCCCCGGCCGTACTCCCGGCTGAGGTTCAGCATCTCCTCCTGCTGGGCCCGGAATGCTTCCAATTCCTGCCGGTTAGATCCCGATGCTCGATCTCTGGGCATGTTTCCCTCCCGCACTCCCTTCCAGGATTCTTTGGACCAGCCCCAACAGCAGCCAGGTTTCCAGGCTCAGGTCATTGGCCTTAAAGGGATACCCCGCCCGCCCAAGCCGGTAAAGGAACAGCAGATGCCGGGTCCAGGGAGAAAGGGCTTCGGGCCGCAGGTATTCCTCGCACGCTGAGCAGGCCCAGGCCGCGAACGCTCCGTTTTCCGCGCGACAGCGGCTCTGTTCCCGGGGGCCGCACAGCCTTCCTGCGGCCATGGCCTGCAACTCCCGGAGCAAGGGCCAGTCGTCAAGGATACCCGGATCCGGAAGGGTAAAATTCCCACTCAAAGGACCCCCTGTTCATCCCGGTGAACCACCCGCAAGCCCTCAAACACCCTTTGGGCCAGAAAGGAGACCAAATCCGGGGCGTGCTCTTTGAGCCGCTCCTTCCAATCCGGGTGGCGCTCCGGGTCCAGGGGGAGTTCTCCCCCGGCTTCCGCCACCAGGAAATCCCCCGCTCCGAAGCCGGTCAGGATCTCCAGCCCGAACTTGAGCCGGGTCTCGCCCAGGCAGAAGCGGCGCTCTCCCCCCTCCAGCCGGAAGGCCGACAACTGATAGGCCACCCGTTCCTCGGAGGTGGGACGGCGGTAGTGCAGAGTCACCTCCGACCCGGACACCGGGTCGTGCACTTTTAGATAATGACTCTCTTCCCTTAAAATCCGGGCCATGCTCGCTCCTTGTTGGAATGGCTGGAGGGATAGCAGTTTTGGGGGAAAGAGGGAAAAAGGGGAAAAGGGTAAAAGGGAAAGACTCCTCCCCCTTTCCCCTTTTAACCTTTTTCCCTTTTCCCCCTTCTAAGCCGCATAGTTACTCACCTTATTCTGCACCTTAACGATCACCGAGCCGTAGTCGTCATCCTCCAGCACCGCGAATTCCACCTCTTCGGCCAGGCGGCGCTGGGCCACCTTCACCGGCGCGGCCAGGACCCCCACCCGGGGGAAGATCAGCTCCACCTGGTAGTTTAAGCCCGGCTCGAACTCCGGCCCCTGGGCCAGGAGATGGATGGTCAGGGCGTCGTTGTCCTTAAGATGTTGGGCCAGCAAAAAATCCCGGAAGTCCCGGTCGAATTCCAGTTTTTGCTCCCGTCCGGCCCTATACGCCCGGTTGGCATAATCCACCCCCGCGCCCGGGGTGCGCTCCGGCGTCAGGTGGTTGTCATAAGTCCAACTCAGGCGGCGCAGTTCCGCGGCCAATTGGTGGCCCCCGAGGATAGCGTTGCCGTCCCAGCGGCCCCCCAGGTTTATTTGCACCCGGCTCACCTTCAGGGGCGGCTCTTCCACCCGGGGCGGCGGAACCATCCAGCCGCTTTCCGGGGGTAGGTAATAGACCCGGAAGGTGGTAGCCGTGGCCGTGCTGCCGGGCGGGGAGATGGCGATCACCCCGGGGACCGCGGCGGAAACCGCGCTGTAGCTTACTTCCTCCCAAGCCTGGGTTCCCGGATTGAGGACCTGGACGGCCTGGACGTTGCTTAATCTTTCCCCGGCGCTCTCCCCGGCCACGCCGTGAGCGGCCAGGGTAAGACCGGAGGCGTTAAAAGGCGTGGTGATCTCCTCCACCCGGGTGTTGTCGCTCACCTTGCCGGTGCCTTTCACCGTGGCGCTGATCTTGGCCCAGCCGTCCTTGGGGAATTCGGCCCGCACCTGGTCGATAAAGCAGGAGGCAAAACGCCTTTTGAGCACCTGGCGCCCGAAGCGCATGGCTGCGGTAAAACTGGGGTTGGACCGGCAAACGTCCACCTCCCCGGACCGGGGCCGGATGACGTGGCGAAAGCCGCTGCCTAAGGCCGCGGTCTCCACCTGCCCCAGGGCGTAGGCTAACAGGAAGGCAAAATGCTGGGGCTGGGCCCGGGAAAAAGTAAGAGATCCCCCCACGGTTCCTCCCAGATCATGGAGCCGGTCCGCCTCTTCCTTGCCGGTCAATTCCTCCCGGTTGGGAACCTTCAGCGCCCGGTAATTCAGGACGCTGTTCAGGTCCGCCAGCATCAGCGTGTCCAGTTCCTGTTCGGAGTTGATGGCCGTCTCCCGAAGCTGCGCGGAGACCGCCAGCAGGTTGTGGGTGGCCAGAAAGTTGCGGATGGACCGAGTCATAACATCTCCTTAGAAAGTCCGCACCAGACAGGTCCGATATTCCGCCCCGTACACCGCCAACTCCCGGGTGGTGAGCCAGGGCTCTTCCTTTTCCAGGGAAAACGGGGTGATTTCCAACCCCAGGTCGTGATGCCACAGAGCCCGGCGCACCCCTTCCAGGATCTGGTAAATTCCCCCTTCCTGCCGCCGGGTCTCGGCCTCCCCCCTTAAAGGGCGCACTGCGATCAGAATGGTGAAATCCAGGGTCAGGTCCGCAGACCCCATGGCCGTCTGTTCCCCCCGGTTTTGCCGCCACCTCACCAGTACCGCGGGCAGCCTCCAGCCCTGGCTTTGCAGGTCCTCCAGCCAGTTGCCCTGATGGGAGGCCACCGTCTGGACCAGGGAGCCGAGTTCGCCGGCCAGGGCCCCCAGTATGGCCTCCTCCACCGCACTCCAGGAAACCTCAGCCACCGGCGGCCCCTCCTACCATTCCCCCAGGGTATCCCGGGAGAAGAGACGGTGCGCGCTGACGAAATCCGGAGATTGCCGGGCCGCGGCCGGGGGCTCGCCGCCGCTTCCGGCCAGGGTCGCCCGGCCCGCGGCAACCTGGTTCAGGAAGGCCAGGGCGTCCCGGTACTTTTGCCGCCGGACCTCCGGGGCCACCCCCCGCCGGCTGTAGAGATGGTAAACGGCCAGGTCCGCGGACAGGGATTTCACCCGCTCCGGGACCGGAGAAAAGGGCACGGCATAGCGCATCCCGCAGGCCGCGTCGATTTCCGCGTCCGCCCGAGCGATGGCCTCCGCTACCACCAGGCCGTCGGGTTCGCTGCCCGATTCCGCGGTCAACGCGGCCAACTCCGCCTGGCTGATCATGGTGAGTAAGTCATTTTGGGTTGAATAGGCCATCACTTCCTCTCCATCTCTCTGGACCGGGTATATCCCCCGGATCCCCTTTGAATTGGCTCTTTAACCGGAAAACGGAAAACGGTATTAAACGGTCACCGCCCGTTCAATGCTCAAGGCCAAATCCGCGCTCTTTTCCACGGTGGCCGGGGCCGCACCGGGGAAGGTGATCTTCAACTCCCCCACGTATGGCCCGGGATTCTGCTGGGTATCGCTGTCCGCCAGAAACACGGAGACGATGCCCTGGTCCGCCTGGCTCAGGTCAAACGCGTCGTGGTTTTTGGAAAAGCTATAATCCACCTCCCCTTTATGGCGCTTTACTGCCAGAAAAAGGGTGCACCCGGTTAAATCCACGGCCGCGCCGGTTTCGTCTGTCACCGTCAGGGTCAATTTCTTGGCTTCGCCTTGTTTGATCGTGCAACTATGCATCAAGAGCCACCTGCAAACGGTTTATTTGGGGGGGTGCCGATAGCTGCCGCCTGGCCGGAGTGACCCGCATCCGGCGTAGATCCAGGGTCAGGGCCAATTTTTGGGGGGGCCGGAAAAACCGGGGGGTCCCGAATACCTCTGCTTCCGGAATATTCCCAACGCCAACGAGGCTCACCGGGCCGGGACTGAATGTTGGCACCCCCAGGGCCGCGGCGCCGGGAATATTTCCCACTCCCAAAAGATATTGAGGGTTGGGGCCGTAGAGCCAGCCTGCGCCGTATTTTGTTCCAGTGCCGTATCTAGCCACGTGTCCCCTCGATGCTCCGGCGGTTCTAGTCGCCGCCCAGTAACAGGTTTAGTTCATGCTGACACCGGTCCCGCCACTGCTTTAAGAGTTGCATCTGGAAGTCGATGCGAGTGATGCGCTCTTCCAGCAGTTCCCTGGTCAGACTTTTAATCCGCTCCGGCAGTTGATCGACATTCTGATCATGATGCTCGTTCGCAGGATCCTCAGGCATTTACCGCTCCAGTAATTAATGGAATCCTTAGCTTAAAGATACTGAGCCGGTCTTCACCGTCCCGTCATTTTGCTTGGCCTTAATCATTAGTTTTGCCGCGCCGTTGGTTTTATCGAACCATAAGGCGCACTCCCCCGGGGCTAAATCCTCGTCAGCCGGGGCGGAATTGAGGGTGTTAAAAACACCGGCCCCGCGTAGATACCCATTCACATCCAATTTCTTGCCCGGGCTTGTCAGGTTTATGCCGACGTTGCCGTTTCCCTGGATTACCATTTTGGGGTCCAGGGAATAATTCCCGGCCTGACTTGTAGAGGGTTGGGTATAAAACTTTATATTTGCTTCTTCATCCAATAAGATGAGACTGCCTTTTTCCGTTACCGAGGTTCTGGCGAATTGGTCCGCAGCAGGGTAATACCTTAAGCGATTTGAGCTGATCCAGGTTTTGCTTCCACTTCCTGTGGCATCTAATTTAAATTCATGGAAGGTAGAATTAGAGTCCCTTGAACTCGCAAATTGGGTAACGCTTATCCCTCCCACTACTTTTAATTTATCCACCGGTCCCGTCGTGCCGATGCCCACGTTGCCGGCCGCGTCGACGGTCACGGCTTCGGGAGAACCGTCCGAGGCCCATAGTTTGCTGTGCTTATGGCCGGGATCGATACTGGCCGCATTTTTCAATAAATAGTCGAGAGAGGCGGGCACCGAGGAATTGTCTATCCCCACTTTGGCTTCCAGGTTATTCAGGTGTGCGGCGACAATTTCCGTTACGCCGTCAACGGCATTGCTCAGCGCTGCCGGGAAAGACATGGTTCCTCCCTTACAGCTTGAAGATTTTGTTGGCGCCGTTATCCCAGGCCACGTTGATGTCCCCGCCGTTGGGGGTCACCGGCAGCCCGGTGGCGGTGTCGATGTAAGCGATGAGCCGGGAAGAGGCTTCGCTGCCGGTGTCTTGATAGATCACCAGGGCCTCCGCGGGGTCGCCGGCCACCGCCGGAAAGGTGAGGTCATCCGCATCGGCCACCCCATCGGCCACGGTTTTGCCGGTGATCGGGGCGCTGACAGCCACCCGGGCCGGGGCGGGAATATCGCTCAGGAACTGGTGGGTCCCCAGGTTCACGGTGTAGTCCGCGGCATCAATGAGAATCGCCTTGATGACGTCCGTATCCCAATCGATCTCACCCGCCAGGAATCCTTCCCGTCCTTTGCCGTAAAGGGCATTGGCCATAATACTTCTCCTTGCGTCTTTGCGCCTTTGCGTCTTTGCGTGAGATGGTAGTGCGGGCGTCCCGCCTGCACGCCTTATTCACGCAAAGACGCTAAGGCCGCCAAGTTACGCCAACTCCGGCACCACCAGCAAATCCGCGGTGCCCTGCCAGACGTTGGATTTGCTGCCGCCCGTCTCCGGATCGCCGATGATGAACTGGGCCTGGAGAATCTCCCGGGCGGATTTCTCCAATGAAGGCGGCACTACCATCAGGTTGGGCTTAATCCCCAGAGGCCGCCCCTCGGCGTTGGTCAGAGACATCATGGCCGCCCGGGTGCCGGCGTAATTGGCGGCGTCCAGGGTCTGCTTGGAGGCGTAGGCCAACTGCCAGAGGCCGTAGGCCGCCGCGCCCCGGTAGTCCACGCCGTAGCGGTATTTCTTGCGCATGAACGCGTGTTCGTCATCCGGGCGGTCCATGCGCACCAGTTCCACGCCCCGACGCAACTGAAAGATAAAGGGTTTGACGGCCCGGGAGGTGTCCAGCAGGTACCAGGCGGTCCCGGAGCCTCCGGCGTTATTGGACGCGGTCCCCGAGCCCAGGGGATGGTCGGTGTCGAAGAAATATTGGCCGTCGTAGCAGACGCCGGTGAAGGCGTTTTTCAGCAGATCGGAGATCAGCTTTTCCGGGTGTTTCCGGGCTTCCTGGGCCAACGCGGCGATGATGGGGTTGTAAAACCCAAGCTGCTCGTCTTCGATGTCGTTCCGCTCCACCTCGATGGTGGCTTCCCAGTCCTTGCTTTCGATCTGGTAGGCCTTGGGTTCCAGCGAGCTGATCTGCCGGTCCCCCAGCCATTCCCGGACCATGGGAAAATCCAGCAGGAATTTGTAATCCATGATGCGGGTGTTGGCCGGCACGGTCATGGCCACTTTCTCGTACCAGGTCTCGGTCTCCTGGAACGCGGCGTTGAAGACCGCAGTGAATGCTGTATAGAGTCTGGCTAAAGCCTCGGCGTTGACAATCATCCGTAATCTCCCTTATCTGGCGATATCGATCCAGCCCTTGGTGGCGGACCCGTATTTGACCAGCACCCCGACTTTCACGTCATTGCTGGGGCCGGCCGCGTCGTCAAAGGTGTGGTCGTCCACCGCGTACATGGGGTCTCCCACCATGGCCTGGGTGATGCTGGCCGCGTCGAACTCGAAGACGCCCTGCCGCCTGACCCGCACGTTTTTGGCCCCATCGGCCCCGGTCAGGTTATTCACCTGCTCCAGGGCCACCCCCGCCAGGCGGAAGCCGCTGGTATCGGCCGCAGGGACGGCAAAACCGCCGGTATTGACGCAGACCAGGGAGCCGGCATAGATTTTCACGCTTGCCGCCACCGGGTATTCCACCTCCACGCCTTCCCGGTAGGGGGTGGCCCGGTCTTTGGTTAAGGCTGCCATAATTCCTCACCTCCGTTAAATGCGGTTTTCGGTTTTCAGTTTTCGGTTTCCGGTAAAAGATTGCTGATTATCACTTTGAGACTAATGGACCGATCCGATTCGGGCCTTGGCCTTTAGATATCGGTCCGGGGAGAGATTAAGGGACCGGCAGAGAACCAGTTCTTCCGGAGCCAGATTCCCCGAAGCCTGGCCGTCTTCCTGAAACAGGCGCAATTCCCTGCCCACGGGCACCACTTGGGGGGCCCGGGCCACAAAGGCCTGAAAGCCTTGGGCGTCCTGGCGGTAATATTCCAGGGCCCAGGCCTTCTGGGCCGGGGTGATCTTTCCCGCTTTCAGGGCCTCTTCCACGGCCTGATCCGAGGTCTCCGCGGCCAGGCGGGATTTGAGCCGCCGCAGCTCCTCTTCCACCTCCTTGAGCCGCTGGGAATCGGCTGATAAGGCCTTCACGGCCTCCAGGATTTCTAAAGCCGCGGCCTCCTCCGGCAATTTCAGGACCGCGGCCAGATTCCGGCAAAATTCCAGAACTCCGGAGGATACGGCCTGGTCCTCCGCGTCCGGGGCCAATCCCAGAAATGCTTTGAGTTTCTCCACTTCCTCACCTCTCGTCGCGCTTCCGTCTTTGAGGGTTCGCCGCGGCGCCGCGGCCGCCTCTTTCTCCCCGGCGTCCCACTTGGCCACCAGGGGCGGCAGCCTTTTAATCGCCGGCACGTTGGTCAACCCCACCTGCATCAGGGCCAGGGGTTTGCGGGTCTCCGGGTCCAGTTGCAGCACCGGCGAGAAATAGCGGTACTCCCGGTTGCGCAGATATTCCCGGGCCTGGGAGGTCCATTCCACCCGGGCCCAGAGGCCGTCGCCCCGGTCCTCCAGGTCCTTGATCCAGCCCGCGGCCGGGGCTCGCCTGCCTTGCAGGGATTGATGCTCATAATCGATGACCAGGTCCACCCCCCGGGAGCGGAAGGCCGCCACCAGGGATGCCAGGGACTCCGGGTCCACCTGCAAAGGCTCCGGCCGGTCCAGCAGTTCCACCCGGCCCGCCGGCAGCAGGAGAATCCACTCCGGCAAGGCGTCAATTCCTTGATTTTTCATGTTTAATGGGTTCCTCCTGCCGCCTTCACCCCAGCGTTTTTAGCCAGTGCCTGGGCCTCCCGGGCCTGAAGCGCCAACTGCTCCGTCTTGGCCGCGTCCGGGCACCACTGGCGCTGCAGCTCTCCGGCCAGGAGCAGGGTGGTATCCGCGGCCACCACGGCCAGCCGCAATCTCTCATCCTGATGCCACTCCTCCGCCAATAGCGGCGAATAGTAGCTTTGCACCGTCTCCAGGGAGCGCTGCACCTTCTGGAACACCCCAGGATGCCGGCAGCACCCCGCGGCCAGGACCAGGGCCAGGCCCATAACCATCCATCTTTTGCGCATCAGTTCCCTCCTCCCGCTTCTTTTTGGTCCCCCCGGGCCAGGGCCACGCCGAAGCGCTCCGCCACCTGGCCCCCTTCCAGGGGCACGCCGATTTCTTTCAAATTGCGATAGACTTCGGATAAAGTCTTCAGGTCTTCTTCCTCCGCCAGTTTGAAGCGGAACCAGGGGCAGGGCCGGTCCCAGCCGAAATTGAAGCCCGCCAGGGGCCGGATCAGCTGCTCCCTTAAGGTAACCGCCAGGGTCTGGGCGTCCGCCTCCACCAGGTCCCGGCGCACCTGGGCGTGCACCCGGGCCGCACTGTAGGTGCCGGTGGCCCCGGCAGTGTCGGTGGTCAAAGTCTGCCCCAAAACCGCTTTGGACATCTCCCGGTTGCAGAACTCCGCCAGGGTCTGGTAGGGATTGGCGTTGCCGCTCAAGCGGGACGCGGCTTCCACGAATTCGATCTCTGTCGATTTGCTGATCACCCCCGCGGCGTCGGACCCCAGTCCGCGGATGGCCCGGATCAGGGCCTCCCGGTCTGCGGTCGAGGCCCCGGGATCGTATTTCCCCAACCGCAGCGGCATGCCGAAGACCTCGTTGAACGCGGCCCAATCCTTCAACGCATAATTTTTCAGGAGATACATCCAGCCCACCACCCGGAGCACCCCGGCCCGCGGCGCATACCCGCTCCGGGCCTTGAACCGGTGGTAGATCACCTTCCAGGGCGGCGGTTCCTCTCCCTGCCAGGGGGCCTCCGGGGTGAGAAGCCGGGGCTTCAGGTCCTGGATAAAGGTCACCCTTTTCTGGGGAATCCACCTGAGTTCCACGATCCGGGCCTTTCCTGCCGCTGCCTCCCACATGATTTCCGAAACCGCGAAGCCTTTGCCGATGGCGTCCAACAGGTCCAGGAACGCGCCTTCCACGTCCGGCAAGGCATCCAGTATTTCCCGGACGAACCCGGCGATGCGTTCATCCTCCGGGGATTTGGAGTAGGGCAGCACTTCGTATTCCAGGCTCAAAACCGCCATCTTCCGGGTCTGAAGCAGGGAAGCCAGGTGCGCGTCCTTTTCCTCCATCTCCTCGAACAACTCCATCTGGCGGTAGACGTCCCCCTGGTCCGCCAGCCGGAAGATCTCCGCCAGCCGCTCCGGCGTCAGCCCCGCGCTGGGGTAAGTGCTCCAGCGCTCCGCCAGACTGACCGCGGCCAACTCCCGGGTCTCCGGCCGTTTTGTCTGGGATTTAAGAACTCTGCCGAAATAATCCCTTAACCCCATGTTTTCCCCCTGAATAGTGAGCAGTGAGCAGTAAGCAGTGAGCAGTTCTAGTAGTTCAAAGTTCAAGTTTTAATAACACCCAGTAATCACTTATCTATTTACTGACTACTGACTACTGACTACTAACCAACCCGTAACCCGTAACCCGCAACTCGCAACTCCTGGCCCCTGACCCCTGGCCCCTGCTTTCAAAACGCCCCCCGCCCCCGGAAGGCCCGCACCTTTACCGGCTCATAATCCGCCCCCGCGCCCCCCATCCCCTGGGCCAGCCGCACGGCCCCTTCCAGGGCGTCCGGCCCGTCGTCGTGCAGGGTCCGGGAAGGAAAGTAGAGCAACTGCTCCACCAGCAGCTCCTGGTCGGAATGACCCCGGATGAAGCGGATCTTGCCCCGCTCCATCAGGGGGCTGAGGCTGGCCACCCGGGTCTCCTTGGCCAGGCGGCTGGTCACGCCTTTGACCGGCAGCATTTGGCCCCGTTCCTTCCCCAAGCGGTCGAATTCCTTGAGCAGCAGGCGCTGAAAAAGGTTGTCCTCCACCCCGAAAATCTGGTAGCCGTATTCCCGGTGCCGGTTGAAAATGGCCCCCAGAGTCTGCTCCAGGGTGGTCTTCTGGATGAACGCGTCCATCACGTAGAAGACCATCTCCCCCGGGTCCCAGCCCACGGTGACCGCAGCCTTGTAATCGGAGCCGGCCCCGCTTTCCAGTGACGGGTCGAAAAAACCGGCCACCACCAGGTTCCGGTCCTTCAAAATGTCCGGGTGGTAGTAGTGAATCCACTCTTCTTTGAAAAAACCGGATTCCGGCGCGGGTTCGTTCATCTTTTCCCGGTTGAAGGCCAGGGTCCCCATCATCTGCTTCTGCTGGGCGAGCTTGGCCGCGGGGTGCCGGGCCTCCCACAGGGAGGAGCCGTCATCCTGGAAGGCCCGGTAGATGCGCCGTTGAAAATGGCAATAGGGCTCCTCGGGGCTGGTCAGCATCAGATGCAGGGCGCTGCGCCACCTCAAAATGGTGCCGATGATCATCAGGCTGCCTTTGGCGTCCAGGGCCGGATAGACCGCGGACTTGACCCAATCCAGGATCTGCTGGACGATCTCGGGGTTCCGCACGTTGACGTCATTTTCCAGGTCATCCAGAATCACCAGGTCCGGCCGCCACTGCCGGTGCTTCAACCCCCGGAGGCGCTGCCCCCGGCCCCGGGCCTTGACCCGGATGTCGTTGGCGGTGACGAAATCATCCACCGCCTTATTGGCCTTCACCAGTTGCCCGAAATCCTGGTGCAGCCTCTCGTTGTAGAGGAGTTCCAGGTAGAGATATCCCGTCAGATCGCTGGCCAAGTCTTCGCTGTCGCTGCCGATGAGGATGAAATGCCGCTGGCTGAAGCAGATCTGGTGCAGGACGTAGCCGAAGGAGCAGACCGTGGTCTTGGCGAATTCCCGGGGCGCGGCCACCGCCACCGGGGTGACCACCCCATCCCCGCGCTGCTCCAAAAATTCCACCAATTCGTAGTGGAAGGCCGCGGGGGCTTTGTCGAAATAGTGGGGGAGATAGGTACGGCAGAAATAGAGGGGATCGGCTGCGGCCCGGTCCCGGCGGGTCTTTTGCTTCTCTTCGCTGTCTTCCCAAAACGGCGTCACCTCCAGGGTGAGGCGCATCAGAATGTCGTCGGCCTTCTGGCGGAACTCCGCTTTGGTCAGCTTCTTCTTCAGAGTCATGGCGTCTTTAGCCTTACTTTCCCAATTCCCCGTCATCTTCCAAATTCCGGAAAAACTCCTGGATGCGAGCGGTGATAATCTTCAGTTCGTCCGAGTCCGTCACCCAACCCCGTAAAAATTCGCTGAAGCGATCCATCACCTCCAGGGACGCGGCCTTCAGGTTGGAACCCTGGGAACAGAGGCGTTCAATCAGGGTGAGGATCTTGGTGAGTTCATCCAACTCCTGGGGCTTCAGCTCCCCCTGGATCAACAGCCTGCCGGTTTTTTCCCGGAGCAGCCCCTTCAGAGCCTCCCCCAGCCACCTGGGGGAGACCAGCACTTGCAGCCGCTTTTCGTCCCAACGTCCTTCCCGCTGCCAGCGTTGGAGAGTGGAGCGGGCCACGGGAAACAGCCCTTGAATCTCCTCCAGGCTTTTTCCGGCCAGGTACAGGGACTGCGCTTCTTCCAGGTAAAGGTCTCTCTTGCCTGTAGGTCTCTTCCGGTTCGCCGTCATGGTCCTCCAGGGTATAGGGGAAAACCGCCGAAACCTCCAGCACACCTGGGACGGTTGACCCGGGTTTGGTGTTATGCCGGCTGTACCGAAACAAATGACTCTCTCCCATCTCCACGCGCATGCCAGTAATCAGTGAACAGTAATCAGTGATCAGTGGTCAGTCATTGTGATTGTTTTTTTACTGATCACTGATCACTGATTACTGATCACTTCCTTTCAATCCCCCTCCGCCAGTTTCCGAAGCACCGCGCTCTCCAGAATCCGCACCGTACCGCTGTTCAATTTGACGCCCTGGAGCTTGCCCTCCCAGAACCAGCGGTACACCGTGGAGCGGGAAACCGCCAATTGCCGGGCCACCTCCCGGGGACGCAACAGTCGTTCTTGGGACACTAGCTTTACCTCCGGTAAATGTTCCGAGTTACGGGTTCCTAAAAGTGGTCAGTGGCCAGTGGTTAGTGGCCAGTAAAAACCATGGTATGCCTGGAGCTTACGCCCTCTCCCCCGCCTAAGGGGTACTTTCCCCCCTGCCGCTAACTGGCGGGGGAGAGGGCCGGGGAGAGAGGGGCCGGACTTTTCATAATTTGCGGGTGCTATTAAGCTCACGAATACCTGTCTTTCAAGAATCGTGGCGTCTGCCGGCACAGTTGTCCTCTCTTGTCCCGGAAGCGATTCTGATACCGAATCACAATCAAAAAACAAAAAATTGGGGCGAACCTTGTGTTCGCTCCGAATGCATCCGGGCGAACACAGGGTTCGCCGCTACGAAAAACTGTAAGTTTGATTGCGAATTGGCATGAGAAATAGGGGAAGAATGGAAAAAAAGGGGGAAATAGGGGAAAAGGTAAAGAGAAAAGCAGGTTGGTGGAAAACTGCCTGTTTGAATTCCCCCTAGGGCTGTTCCCTAACCCCTAGGGGCCGGGCCCAAACACCCCGCCATAAATTGCGATAAGAACAGGATATTCTTGACCCCTGACCCCTGACCCCCGGCCTCCGGCCCCTAACCTGGCCCTGCCTTTGCATGCCCTGCCAGTGAAAATTACGAATCAAGGAGGAAACAGATGGAATGGCAGCTCAGCAAGCGTTTTTTCCGGCCCGACGAAGTGGCGGGCTTTTTGGCCCTGTCCCGGCGCACCGTCTACCGCATGATCCGGGACGGCCGTCTCCAGGCCGTCAAATGGGGCTCCGGACCCTGGCGCATTCCCCGGGAAGCCGTGCTGGCCTTGCTGCCGCCTGATTAGCCGGGGACAGGATAGGGTCCCCATTCGAGAAGAAGGGCTTCACGCAAAGACGCCAAGGCGCAAAGCAAGACGCAATATAATCGGTAGCACAGGCTTTTCAGCCTGTGCGGATTGTCGGGGTGGGTGAGACGCCCGCCGTTACGGCTTTTCATAATATTCGGGGGAGGCTGCGATTCATGAATAATTTTCTGTCGCAAGAAGGCAAACTGCTAACTTATCGATAGGTCTCATTCTTTTAACCGAAGACCGAAGACCGAAGACCGAAACCGGCATCAATAGGGGGCCTCAGACATTTTGCATATTTTCTAATTTTTCTCTTTTATCGTGCCGATGATAATTCAGTACCATTTTGCACAGACTTTTTAAAAATTATGGCCAGGCCTAAGTCCCGCAAACCCGCAAAAGATGCCCAGAACCTCTTTGCTCCCCTGAACGTTCTGGTGGTGGACGATATGCCCGCTATCCGGCGGATGCTCAAGCAGATGCTGGTGTTGCTGGGGGTTAACGGCCGCATCGGCGAAGCCAACGATGGGGTGGAAGCCTGGGATATCCTTCAGCATATCCCTTATGACCTGGTGATCTGCGATATCAATATGCCCCGCATGAACGGCCTGGAACTCCTGCGCGTCATGCGCGCCAACCCCAGGTATGAGACCACGCCTTTTTTGATGATCACCGGCGAGGTCTCAGATGATGTGGTGGCGGTGGCCGCGGAAAGCGAAGTGGACAGCTATCTCTTAAAGCCTTTTCAGGCTGCGGCCCTGGAAAGCCGCATACTGGAGATAATCCGGAAAAAACTGCACCCCAGCGGCGGGGAAGGCCTGTTTCTCCAGGCCCAAAAGCTCAAGATGAACGGGCAGCTTGAACAGGCCCTGCAATTGCTGGACAGGCTCATTAAACCCCCTTATAAAAAACAGGCCAAGACACTTAGCCTGGCAGGGGAGTGTTTCCTGGCCCTGGGAGATTACCAGCAAGCCGAGGAGCTTTTTACCCAGGCCCGGGAAATAAACCCCAAGTACCTCAAAACCTACCAGAACCTGGCGTCGCTCCTGGAAGAACGCGGCCGCCTGGAGGAAGCCCGGGCGTGCCTGGAGGAAGCCCGGGCCTTAAGCCCCCTGAACACCGAACGCCTCTTTCATCTGGGCCAGCTCTGTCTCCGGACCGGACAACAGGAGGAGGCGCAGGAATATTTGCGGGAGTGCCTGAAAAACGGCCATACTTTTGTTAATTCCCACCGCACCGAGGCCGGAGAGATCTTTCTCCAGGCCGGGTTGTCGGCCGAGGCCGAGAACCTGTTCACCCAGTCTTTGCAGGAAGACCCGCAGAACCTGCACCTTTACAACCGCTTGGGGATCGCCTTGCGGCAGCAGCAGAAGCACCGGGAGGCCCTGGACTGCTACCAGAAGGCCCTGAAGGTGGACCCGAAAAGCGAAAAAATTTACTACAATCTGGGCATCCTCTATTTCGACCTCGGAGAAAAAGACAAGTCCCTGGACGCCTTCAAAAAGGCCCTGAGAATACGCCCCAAGTTCCCGGAAGCCCTCGACTTTGTCAAACGCAACTTTCAAAACCAAGTCTCGGCTTAACTCTACTAATAAAGGAGGAAAGGGCTTCTGGAGACCCCTTTGTCTTTAAGATGACAAAGTATCTACTCAGTTTGCTATTTTATCTTCTGTGCCTGCACTTTCAAATTTCTATAAGTTATTAGATGCATAGTCAATTATATGTTTTTTAAAGCCATAACCCATTCCAGCCGATAACGAAAAGTAAGTCGGATTAAAGTTTCCAATTTTCCCCCATCTATCCAGGAGCTTCACCCGCAGGTACGCTAGTCCAGGATAATTCCTGGAACCATTACCCCTCAGCCAGGGCCGGGATTGGAAAGAACCACGGCCAGGACGGAGAAAGAGGAGATTGGTATGGCGTCTTTGCAGAAATTCAAGCTCGTTTCTCTTCTTGTTCTCTTTTTCTTCTCTTTTCAGATTTTGGGACTCCCTAACCTTGCCCAGGCTGTCACCGCCGCCTCGGTCGCTGCTCCATCCGATGACCCTCTTATCACCTGTTCGGTGAAGGCACGATCAATTATTACTAATTTAAGAAGCATTCAAGATGGACTCAGGCGAGGAGAAGACCAAACCTCGCGTCTATCGGCAGTAAGCTCGGAAATGAAAGAAATTCTTGCCTTACAAGGCGCAGTGGAAGCAAAGCTGACTGAAATAGATGGGAAACTGCAGCAAGATGGGCAGATACCTGAGCAAATTCGCGATCGTCATATCGACGTCACCAATAAAGCAATTGATAGTTTTACAGATTTAGGAAAAATTGCGGCCACCCTCGATGAGCTTATCAATCGCGGCAATATCCTTGCCGATGAATTGGAGCCCATTGCCGGGGCCATGGAAAAGATTGCCCCCCAGCCCGAGCCGGAGATTACCAGTTGCTCCCATGAACTGCCCCACCGGAGATCAGACATTGAAAAAAGAAGACTCGAGCGCAGGCATCCGATAGATTCCGGGATTACGCCTCCAGGTCCCCAAGACCTGACTCCCACCAAAGATATTCAAATTACTCCTGAGATCGTTGATCTCGCTAACAAACTGGATAATGATCCTGTGGAAATATTTCGCTATGTTAAAAATAAGATCGATTATCAGCCCTATTTCGGCTCTGTTAAAGGAGCCTTGGGAACGTTTTGGGAAAAGGCAGGCAACGACGTTGATCAAGCTTCTTTCCTCATTGCCCTTTTCCGGGCTGCGAATATCCCCGCGCGTTATGTTTCCGGAGAAGTGAAACTAAATATCCACAGGATCATGAATTGGACCGGGGCCAAAACCCCTGAAGCAGCTTTGAGAATGTTAAAGAACTTAGGCATCCCCTTGGAAGAGATAACCGGGGAGGATGGCTCCATTACCCATCTCAAGATTTTTCATACCTGGGTTACTGCATATATCTTCCATGGCTATTATAGCTACCATGGGAATAGCTGTGCCAAAATCCATAGATGGACACAAATGGACCCATCATTCAAAAAGTATGTATATCGCCATGGCATTAACTTAGAAGAAGCAATGGGCTTTGATCTTGAATCTCTATATAATGCTGCCATTTCAGGCGCTACCATCAACCATGAACAGTATTTCGTTACCAACCTCAATGAGGCCAACATCAAGGTAAGTCTTGATAATTATGGCAATAATTTGATGAATTGGGTTCATGCTAATCTGCCCAGAGGCATAGTAGGGGATGTCCTGGGATATAGAAAGATCAAAGAGAATCATATTGAACATCTTCATCACCATCACCAAACTTATCATTTCGACACGTCCAGCCCGCAAATGGAGATGTCGGAGTTACCCACTTCCTGGCGATACCAGGCCAATTTCCAGATGAATGGCTTCAGTTATGATATCAGCCTGCCGGAAGTTTACGCTAAGAGGTTAAGCCTGGTTTTTGTGCCGGCTACAGTTGCCGACCAACAGTTAATCGACTCATATGACGGCATCTTCAATGTGCCTGCCTATCTGGTGAATATGAAACCCCAACTTAAACTTGAAGGACAGGTGGTCGCCGAAGGTCTGGCGGTTATGCTGGGAAGCTTCCAAAACTTCAAGAGCCAATTTTTAAGACCCTGGGAGACTGCCTGGAAAACCACTGACCGTTGGATGAAAACCGGTGCTGATTATTCTGTGTTTTTGCATCATCAACGTATATCCCTTGATCTCCTGAACCAACGATTGCAAAATTTTAGCGACCTCATCTCCGGCCTCCCAGAAGGTAAGATCACCCAAGATATGGTGGAAGAGGCCTTGCACCTCACCGGCATGGTATACTATGCTGAAACCGAGATGCATTGGGATATCGCCGGGAAAATTTCCCAGGTAACTTGGATCAGAGAACCCTCTCAGGCCTTTCTAAACCGTGATATCACGGTCTGGGTTACTTGGGGAGGGGTGCCGGTTTTTGTCAAAAGAGCTAGTGTCGGCATCGATGTTAAAAGGACTGTTCTTAGTTATTCATCGGTAACCAACAATGCTCAAGATGAGTTTAGCTGGATGGTGTCTTCAGGGAGCATGAGCTCTGCCACCGAGCACTCAGTATTTGAACAGCTTTACGGCATTGAATCGGTTTCTTCCGTCAAGATTTTGGCCCTTGCCAATAAATGGGGTATACCCATCTATCATATTGATCGAAATAATATTGACCGGGTACTCCCCTTACTTTCTGCCACCGATATAGTGAAGGAGAATATTTCGAATTATGTATAAACTATGGCTGGGCTGTGTTTGTTCCTCAGCAGGAAATTCAGCTTAACCTCTGGCGTGGCCAGGGTTGGATTGTCAGAGATCCGACCACGGGGAATTCCGGATATTTTATTGCTGGAGGATTGATAAGTGGAAGTGAAGTAACTGCAGGAGGAAATGGAACCTTAATAGTACAAGATATAATAATTCCACAGGTATTGGAAGGTATTTCTAAAGCAAAAAATATTTTATCTTCCATTGCTGGTACTGCCGCGGCTCTTGCAACTATTGGATATCGTGCATATGCAATATTTGCAGCTGCAAAAGGCACCATATCGTTTGCAGTTGCTCTTGGAATTGCTTTGACGCCAGGAACATTAGTTATTGCAATAGGCGTAGGGCTTCTTGTCTTTGCTACTATTCACTTAATGATGGGTGCGACAATATTACAAAGAAAATTATATGCATCCTCAATAGGATGGATATCGTTTTCATAATGTTTTATTATGGATAAAAGATTCTCATGTGTTTAAGGTGAATAACGTTCTTATAAATAGGATTATTGTATGCATAACTTTAAGGTTGTATCCAAAGTTGGGATAATTATATGGACTATGACAATTGTTGCTTATTTGATAAGTATATTAATAAATAATTATTATTCAAGAACCACTATCTCTCCTTACTATAAAGAAATATATGGTAAATTTATCAAACAAAATGAGGTATTGATAAAGATTGTTAGAATGATAATAATCACATTGTCTTTGGCGATATTAATCGGCGTACATTATTATGACCTTAAAACGACAATGAAACTTATTTCTCTCCTGGTAGGAGGAATATTGCCAGCGTACTTCCTTTTATTAATTGGAGCAAATCTGGAAGAAAAGAGTGTGGCTAGACCAGTAGGCGAATCAGAGGATAAAAAGGATATAAAGACATTTCTGTCCGGTTAACTGATTAAAAAAGGCCCGAAAACTCCTGGGAATCTGT
>DYJG01000474.1 GCA_020723225.1 Desulfobacca acetoxidans
AAGGCCGCAGTGCGCATGGCTGCGGAGATGGCGGCGAGGAGGGGAGGGGGAAATTAGCTGGTGGGCTAATGAAAGCCTGTTTATCACCCAATGGAGCTGGTTATGGAAGATTGCCGGGAAGATTGCCGGTTTTTTTTGAAACCGGACGTGACCAATAAGGAATCTCTGCTGTCAGAAACAGGAGAAATTAAGATCCGGGAGGCCCTGGAAGCTTTAAAGGAGAACAAAATAAAGGAATTTGATAATGTCGATGACCTGATTAAGGAATTGAATTCCTGACAATTTTTGTCTCTAAAGGCTTATTGCTGACCCACCGCCTTCTCCACCCGCTCCCTCACCTCCCGGTTGACTCTATCTATCAGGCGCGTCTCCCTGGCCATTTCCAAATCGTAATGCAATTGCAAATTAAGCCAGAACCGGGGGGTGGTGCGGAAATATTTCGCCAGGCGCAGGGCCGTATCCAGGGTAATCGCCCGCTGCCCCCGGACGATTTCATTGATCCGCTGCGCGGGAACTCCCAGGTCTCGCCCCAGTTTGTTCTGGCTAATCCCCAAGGGGCGGAGATATTCTTCCAGCAATATTTCTCCGGGATGAACCGGGGGCATCTTTTCGGCAGTCATCGTTTTTCTCCTAGTGGTAGTCCACTATCTCCACCTCATGGACTCCATCCTCTTTCCAAATGAAGCTGATGCGGAACTGGTTATTAATTCTTATGCTGTGTCGGCCTTGACGATCTCCCTTAAGAGGCTCCAATCTATTCCCCGGAGGACTTCTTAAATCATCCAGGCTTTCTGCCGCGTGCAACAGCAGGAGCTTTCATAAGGCCAACCGGTGCAAATCCATGGGTATTCTCCGGGAAAATTCCCGGTTGAACAGCTTTTCGGTCTCCTTGCACCTGAAGGTTTTAATCACAAAGTCAATAATAGTATGCTAAACATGACATGGCAAGCGTGATAATATGAACCTTAAAAAATAGGCCCTCATCCCGTAATCCTAAACTCCCTTGAGGATAAGTTAATAACTTCGCCAATTTGCCATTGAAAAACACCCTAGATTTGTTGCCTTCCGGGCTTCCGCAGTAGCACCACCAGCCACAAGGACGCGATCAGGAACAGGAACGCGGAAAACCGGTATTTAGGTTCCCGGGCGATATCTTCCAGTTCTTGAAAAGTCAAACCGCCGGCCAGGTCGAAGGAATTCATGGCCAACCTGATTTTCTTGCCTTGGGATTCCTGCTCCGCCAGTCTCGCCATTTCCGGTGATGTCTTCTTTTGCAGGCTCCTCTCGGCAGCCGCTCTCTTTTCCCAGGCGGTAAAAACTTTGGTTCCGTAAGTGATGCTGCCCAAAAACAGGCAGACCAGTACCAAGATAAACGCGGCAACAGCTTTGCGCATTGCTGACTCCTTAAGGTTTACGGCAGGAACTCAAGGGGGAGAGGCGATGTGGCTGGGAAGAATTGCCAAAAAGCTAAGAGAAAATGCCCCTGCTTTAAACTTGTCTTTAGATTAAAATAATGCTTAGTTCCTCTATCGGCAATCCCCCCCGGAAACCTGAGGGCCGATTTTATTACGGTTATCCAAAACTATACTGAACGACATAATTAAGCTCGCTTAGCATTCTCTGCGGCCTCTGCGGCCTCTGCGAGAAACATCTTTATCTCGCAGAGACGCAGAGAGCGCAGAGATGTATAATGCGCAATTAATTGTGTCGCTATGCATAAAAATAGGGGCACAGTCGCCTGTGCCCCTGAATTTATGCGGGTTTGGAAGAGGCAGGGATCGTCTGGCGGTTTTGCCGGCCCGCCTTCGGCCTTCCCCCTTCACCCAAAAATTATCGGCAATCCTTGCACACGAAAAAGGTCTCCACCGGGTCGCCGGTGATTTTGGCCCAATGCTCCAGTTGGTATTTTGGCTCGATATAATTGCCGCACACGGTGCAGGCCTGGAGTTCGAAGTCCCGGCCCCAGATGGTGCGGACGCCGTCTTTTTCCGTATAAGGAATAACGTTGGTGGGGCAGACGAAGGCGCAGGAGCCGCAGCCGATGCAGGCCGGGGATTTTTCCATAAAGGGCGTGGCCACCTGCTTGTCCGGGGTGCGGCCCTTCATGCTGATGGCGCTCACCCCCACCACCTCCCGGCAGGTGCGGACGCACAGCCCGCAGAGAATGCAGAGCTCCTCCGGGTCATCGGTCTTGAACCGGGATTCGTAAACCCCGTGGGCCGCGGCCAGTTCCTGGATCAATTTGGCCTTGGGCGTCCGGGCCAGGAGCAGCTCCAGGACGATGCGCCGGGCCTGCATCACCTTCTCCGAATGGGTCTGCACCACCAGCCCCGGGGAGGTGGGATAGGTGCAGGAATTGACGATCTGGGTGTGGGGATGCTCGCCGATCTCCACCACGCACAAACGGCATTGCCCTTCCGAGGGGAGGTCCCGGTGATAGCAGAGGGTGGGAATCTCGAAGCCGTTCGCCCTGGCGGTCACCAGCAGGCTCTGGTTCTGGGGCGCCCGGATGGGGATGCCGTTAATGGTCAGGCGCACTTCCTCGCCCAGGGTGTCAAATGCAGTTTCGTCGCTGATCTTCCAAACCATCTTATTCTCCTGAACAGTTAGCCGTCAGCCCATTCATTTTTTGTTATATGAGTATCCGGTTGACTCTCCCTGCTTCAATATGCAGTTATAGGGGCTAGTCAACCGGACACCCAAATCCGAAATTCGAATCTCGAAATCCGAAACAAATCCAAATCTCGAAAAGGCA
>DYJG01000475.1 GCA_020723225.1 Desulfobacca acetoxidans
CCGCCACCAGCACCAGGAGGCAATAGCCGAGATAAAGGAGATAGCGCATCTGAAAAGTGGTCAGTGGCCAGTAGCCAGTGGTCAGTGGCCAGCATCAGTGATCAGTAAAAAGTAATAAGTAATAAGTGGTTAGTATTTTCCCTCGTTCCCAAGCTCTGCCCTGAAAAGTTCTGGTTACCTGGTGGCACAGGCGTCTCGCCTGTGCGGTACTGTGGCGGGCGAGACGCCCGCCCTACGCGCTTTTCATGGTTTACGGGTGAGCCAAAGGCTCATGTTCAACTGCTTGGACACCTCTGAATCAAAGGCGATTAGTCCGACTTTACTCCAGCCAACCGCAGCTTCTCGAGTTTGCTCTGCCGCCTGATGGCCTGAATGATATAGTCGGCGACGATCTGATTGCCCCGCTGGTTGAAATGGCAGCAGTCGTCGCAATAAACCGTTTCCTCCACCGGGGCGAAGACCATGGTGGCGTCGAAGAAATTGACCCCGCGCCCCACCAGCTCCCGGCCTTTGGCAATGAGCAGGGGATAGCCGATCTGCACCGATGGGCGGTAGATGTGTTTCTGGTTAAAGGCCAGGCGCTGCTCTTCCGGGGTCAGCTTTTTAGAACCCTCCAGGTATTGGTCGGGCTGGAGAAAATGGTAATATTCAAACCCCTTGTCTTTGGCCAGGCTGTTGATCAGCAGGGAACAGCGATACCAGACCTCGGCCGCGGCCGCATGCATCTCGTTGATATCTTTATATTGTTCCAGAGGCCCGGATTCATCGAACCTTTTGGGCATCTTCCGCTGCAAGGAAAACAACGCCGAGGAGCTGTCATAAATCTCTTTATTGTTGATGATGAACTGCACCAGTTTGATGCAGCCATAGGCGGCGCTGCGGTTTAACCTGCTGCCGGCCAGTTCGGCCAGCCTGGTCTGCTTCAGGTCCTGGAAGTATTTCACCTTGCCCATCAGGGCCAATTCCTGGGGGCCGGGGTTTTGCGTAATCCTTAGTTTCCAGCTCCGGGGGAAAAAGGGATTGATCCCGGCCACGTAATTCTCCACGTACGGCAGGACAATCTCGTTAAACCCGTCGATATTGATGACCAGGTCGTATTCCGCTCCCAGGGAGAGAAAATAAGTGAGGGCCAGCAGTTGCTGGGGCTCCTTGAAACCGGGGGTGGCCAGATTAATCAAGCGGATGGGAATGGGGAAGGTCTTTTCCCAGGCCTGTTCGATATATTTGGCCAAGCCTTCGGCCACCGACCCGCCCAAAACGACGATATTCAGTTTTCCTTCTTCTTTTTTGGCCACCGGAGAGTTTTTGGTGAAAAACCCCTGGCTCTGAAAATTCTTCTTTTCGTCCCCGAAATCATAGACAAAGCCGACGTAGGGATGGAGGATTTCCTGTTTTAAGAAATTGGCTTTGCCGTCGGTGGCTTCATATTTGTGGACCACGTAATTTTTGAGATTCTCGGCGGAATATCTCTTCCCAAAAATAATAAAGAAAGCCAGTTGCGACAATACTTCAATACAGAAAAGGACCATGAAGATCATGATTCCGTAAAAGAAGCACGTCCTTAATTTTTTATTTTTCCTGGGAGGCATTAAAATAATCGACAATCGCCGCGGCCAAAGCCGGGATGGTGAAGTCCTGGGGTTGAATCTGGGGAGTCACGCCGTATTCCTTCAAAGTCCCCCCGGTAATCGGCCCGATGGCGGCCACCACCGCGTTTCGGGCCAGGGCCTGGAAACGCTCCTTCCCGAGAAGCAGCGCAAAATTATGCACCGTGGCCGAACTGGTGAAGGTGAGGATGTGGGCCTTCCCTTCCTGAAACGCAGCCTGGGCCTCCGGGGGAATTTCGGTGACGTGCCGGGCTTGGTACACCGGGGCCACGTCCACCTCCACGCCCAGACGCACCAGGCCCTCCGGCAGCACCTCCCGGGCGATCTGGGCCCGGGCCAGGAGCACCTTGTCTCCGGCAGAGACATGGGGGGACAGGGCTTCGAGCAGCACTTCCGCCTTGAATTGGGCCGGCACCACGTCCGCCTTAAGTCCCCACTTCTCCAAGGCCTGGGCGGTGGCCGGGCCGATGGCTGCGATCTTCGCCGCGGCCAGGGCCCGCACGTCTTTTCCTTCTCCGAAGAGCCGTTTCATAAAGGCCGCCACGCCGTTGGCGCTGGTGAAGATCAGCCATTGGTAGCGGGAAAGATTTCCCAGAGCCTGATCCAGGGGCGCAAAATCGTCCGGCGGGGCGATCTCCATGGTGGGCACCTCCAGGCAGCGGGCGCCGGCTGCAGCCAGCAAAGACACCAGAGCCGAGGCCTGCTCCCGGGTGCGGGTGACCACTACGGTTTTCCCCCACAGGGGCCGGCTCTCCCACCACTTGAGGCTCTCCCGGAGCGACGCCGCTTCCCCCACCACCAGGATGGCCGGAGGCTTGACGCCTGCTTCATTCGCCACCGCGGCGATATTGCCCAAAACTCCGGTGACCGTGCGCTGCTCCAGGGTGGTGCCTTTCTCGATCACCGCCGCAGGCGTTTCCGGGGAACGCCCCCCCTCCACCAGGCGCCGGCAGTTGTCCGCCAGATTTTTCACGCCCATGAGGAAGACCAGGGTGCCCTGGGTTTTGGCCAGCACGTTCCAGGGAATGGCGCTGGCCTCTTTGGTGGGATCTTCGTGGCCGGTGATGAAGGTCACGAGAGAGGCCAGCCCCCGGTGAGTCACGGGGATGCCGGCGTACGCGGGCACGGCCACGGCCGCGGTGACGCC
>DYJG01000476.1 GCA_020723225.1 Desulfobacca acetoxidans
TGCCCTAAAAAATACCTAAAAACCACACCCAACTGTCGAAGATGAGTCAGAATGATAAAAGAGTGACTTTCACAGAGGTCTTAGCTTCGGATTTTTAACCTTGAATTGGATAATCACCAGGGCACAAAGATACAAGAATACACTAAGAGAAAAAATGGCTTTGGCGCTAAGCGCCAAAGCCATAATTTTTTCCTTAGTGTATCTTGGTGTCCTTTGTGTCTTGGTGGTTAATCTTTTCCCGCTACCGCGTCAGCCAGCGGTCGTTCCTGAGGGTGATGAAGGCGTAAGGCTGCACCCAGTTGAGGAAGAAGAACGCGAAGTAGGAATACAGAATGCCGTAGACGAACTCCAAGTCCCGCTCCTGGTGGATATAGTAGAACATGTAGACCATGGTGATAACGCCCAGGCCTGCGAAGAATTTCACCATGACGATGGGGTAGATGAAGAAGGAGACGAAGAGCAGCCCCAGGAAGAGGTAGGTCAGGGGGAACTCGATCTGGGTAATGAAAAAGTCGATGATGGGCAGCACCCGGTCCCGTTTCCGGTAATTGGAAAAGATGAAGGAGAGCTGTACCCATGATTCCCGGAAGTTGCTGCGGTCCCAGCGGAGGTACATGCGGCAGAGGCCCTGGTAAGTTTCCGGCACGGTGGTATAAGTCACCGCGGTGCGCTGGTAGGTAACATAATAACCCTGGCGCATGACGAAGTTGGTCAAGGCCCGGTCTTCGCCGATGTTGGCGGGGCCACCCAGGAAGGTCTGGGTGCGCCATTTCTCCAGGATATGGATAATCGCCTCCCGGCGGTAGGCGGACAAAGCGCCGGGGGTGCAGGTGACCGCGCCGTACATGGATTGGGAGGCCCTTAAGAAATCGAAGGCCAGGACGAAACGCACGGCCAGCATGCGGGCCAGCAGGCAGCGGGCCCGGTTATAGACCTTGACGTTGCCGGCCACCGCGCCGATCTTGGGGTCCTGGAGCATGGGCGCGATCACTTGTTTAATGGTATCCGGCGAGATAATGCTGTCAGAGTCGATGGTGACGAAGAAATCGCCCTTCCCTTGGGTAAAACCGGCGTAAAGGCCTTCTTTTTTACCCCGGTTTTTGGGGAAGCGGATGGCCTTGATCAACTCCGGGTGGCGCTGCCGGGCCCGGTCGATGTAAGTCCAGGTGTCGTCCTTGGAGCCGTCGTCAATGCAGATGATCTCCAGGCGGTCGGCAGGGTAGTCGCTGGCGGCCGCGGAATAAAGGGCCTTTTCCACCATGGCCCCTTCGTTGTAAGCAGGAACGATGACGGTCACCTTAGGCAACGGCCCGGCGGGCAGGGCATAGGGTTTATAGCGCCACCAGAGCACAGTGCGCACAATCTGGAAGGCCAGGTAAACCAACGTAAAACTCGCGCCCAGGGCCATCAACGGGGTGGCGAAACTCTGGCGGCTCATGAGTTCCAGATAACCGTTGAAGGAGCCGAACTTGATGGAGATTGCCAGACAGGCCAGCAGAACCGCGGGAATCAGTATTTTTAAGGCCAGGTCCAGGGATTGGAGACGTTCTTCCAACCGCTCCTGTTTTTGTTGACGCCATTTCCCCTGGAACCAGGGGTAAGCGTGGAAGTTAGGCATATGGTGGTCAGTTCCTTTTTTGCAGAATAAAATTCAATTCCCCAGAGGATTATGCAAGTGCCTTGCCAAAAAGTATCAGGCATTATAATTGTTAACCAATTGATAATTCAAATTAAAATATCTTGCCGGCAATTAACCGGAACTCCTGAGCTTGCGAAAATTCTCTCATTGAGAGAAGGCCGATAACACCTGATAAAAATTTATCAAAATGAGAAAACCTTCTCCGAAGAGAGAAATTTGTCGGCTTTAGGGAAGAAGGAGGCAGTGGGAAAAGACGGAAAGAATTTGATTTGTCAGGCTTCAGAGAGTTCACTTATGGCGCCGGCTATGGTAAAAGAATTATACGTTTTTGTTGGCCGTCTCCGGTCCTAGGCCCGGGGGAGATTTGGCGCAAAGGAGGACCTACATGACAGAAGGGCAAGACCGCTCCTCCGAAAGAAAAGTGGACGGCCTTATCTTGCACGAGTTAGGGCAGGAAGTGGTGGTCCCTGCCGGCACCCGCATCGTCACCCAGGGGGAGGCCCCGGAATTTTTTTATATCATCGACTCCGGTAAGGTTAAGGTCTTCCGGGAGACCGCGGACGGCATCCGCACCGAATTGACGGAATTGGTGGCCGGCGCCTATTTCGGCGAAGTGGCCCTGGTGACCGGCCAGCCCCGCTCCGCGTCGGTGGAGACCGTGGAAGAGTCGCGGCTCATCAAGGTCTCCAAAGCGGAATTCGATCATTTACTGGATCATAACCCGCAACTGTCCCGGCATATTATCCATCAGCTCTCCCAATGGCTGGTCCACGGCGACCGCCGCCTGGAAAGCGAAGTGGTGCACCAGGTCAAGCTGCGCCAGATCTCCTGGTTTGATTACGCCCTGATGATCGGCCTTAGCATTATCATGGCCTTGGTGGTCAATATCTACAACGACAACAAGATCCCCCTGATCCAGGATTGGGGCAAAGGCGCGGTTCCCGAGATCGCCCTCAACCAGGCCCTGGAGGCGTATCAAAATAATAAGGCGATTTTCGTTGACGCCCGGAAAAGCGCCTTTTACAACCAGGAGCACATCAAGGGCGCCATGAACCTGCCGTTGATCCTGTTCGATCTGATGTATCCCTTGTTCCGGTTCACCGTGGAACAGA